>NZ_JAMJFW010000028.1:0-66471 GCF_023544405.1 Enterobacter cloacae complex sp. OE43NF | reverse complement strand
CCTTGAAACTTTCTCACCTTAAGCTTGCAGACTCGACATTCACGCCGATTCTGGGTATCGTTGGCTATCTGGATGTCTAAACGTTTATACGTATGCTGTGAGGATACAAGGTTATGCCGATTCGGGTGCAGGACGAGCTACCAGCCGTCAATTTCTTACGTGAAGAAAACGTCTTTGTGATGACCACTTCACGCGCGACAGGTCAGGAAATTCGCCCGCTGAAGGTGCTCATCCTTAATCTGATGCCGAAAAAGATCGAAACAGAGAATCAGTTCCTGCGCCTGCTTTCGAACTCTCCGCTCCAGGTGGATATTCAGCTGCTGCGGATCGATGCCCGTGAGTCGCGTAACACGCCTTCTGAGCATCTGAATAACTTCTACTGTAACTTCGACGATATCCGCGAGGAAAACTTCGACGGACTGATTGTCACTGGTGCGCCGCTGGGCCTGGTAGAATTTAATGATGTCGCCTACTGGCCGCAGATCAAACAGGTACTGGAGTGGGCAAAAGATCACGTCACGTCCACGCTGTTTGTCTGTTGGGCAGTACAAGCTGCGCTGAATATTCTCTACGGCATCCCCAAACAAACCCGTACCGAAAAACTCTCCGGCGTATACGAACACCACATTCTTCACCCTCATGCCTTGCTGACACGCGGGTTTGATGATTCGTTCCTGGCCCCGCATTCGCGCTACGCCGATTTCCCGGCGCAGCTGATTCGTGACTACACCGATCTGGAGATCCTGGCCGAAACAGAAGATGGCGATGCTTACCTGTTTGCCAGCAAAGATAAACGTATTGCCTTTGTAACCGGCCATCCTGAATACGATCCACACACCCTCGCGGCAGAGTATTTCCGTGATGTCGAAGCGGGTCTCAATCCGGATGTGCCGTATAACTACTTCCCGAAAAACGATCCCCAGAACAAACCGCGAGCCACCTGGCGCAGTCACGGGAATTTGCTGTTTACCAACTGGCTCAACTATTACGTCTACCAGATAACGCCATACGATCTGCGTCACATGAATCCGACGCTGGAGTAATCTTCTGCATAAAACGATCCTAAAGCGTTTCAGCTATTCACATCAGGCACCTTCGGGTGCCTTTTTTATTTCCGAAATTCAACTCAACATACATTAAAACTTTAAACTCATATTAATCAATAGGTTGAAGTTAAATTTAATTTAAAATGGAAATTGTTTTTGATTTTGGAAAAAATAGAGATAGTCTTAATTCTGCTGAGCGAAAACTACACAACGATCTTTCGTTCGCATTGGGGATGTGAATTTGGATCTTTGATGAGGAGCAGAGTGATGACTCAACAGGCAACGACGGTCGATGAACTGGCCTTTACCCAGCCGTATGGCGAGCAAGAACAGCAAATTTTGACGGCTGAGGCGGTTGAATTCCTGACTGAACTGGTGACCCGCTTTACGCCGCAGCGCAATAAGCTGCTGGCTGCACGCATTCATCAACAGCAGGAAATTGATAATGGCAAGCTGCCTGGGTTTATTTCGGAAACCGCTTCCATTAGACGCGGCGACTGGAAAATCCGCGGCATCCCTGAAGATTTGCAGGATCGCCGCGTTGAGATCACTGGCCCGGTAGAGCGCAAAATGGTGATCAACGCCATGAACGCCAACGTCAAAGTCTTTATGGCGGATTTTGAGGACTCCCTGGCCCCGGACTGGCGTAAAGTGATCGACGGGCAGATCAACCTGCGCGATGCCGTTAATGGCACCATCAGCTATACCAACGAAGCCGGTAAAATTTATCAGCTGAAACCCAATCCGGCGGTTCTGATCTGCCGCGTACGCGGCCTGCACCTGCCGGAAAAACACGTCACGTGGCGCGGAGAAGCGATTCCGGGCAGCTTGTTTGATTTCGCCCTCTATTTCTTCCACAACCACAAAAACCTGCTGGCAAAAGGCAGTGGCCCCTATTTCTACCTGCCGAAGACCCAGGCCTGGCAGGAAGCGGCCTGGTGGAGTGAGGTGTTCAGCTACGCGGAAGATCGCTTCAACCTGCCGCGTGGCACCATTAAAGCCACCCTGCTGATTGAAACGCTGCCTGCCGTATTCCAGATGCATGAAATCCTGCACGCTCTGCGCGATCACATTGTGGGTCTGAACTGCGGACGCTGGGACTACATCTTCAGCTATATCAAAACGTTGAAAAACCACCCCGATCGCGTACTGCCGGATCGCCAGGTTGTCACCATGGATAAACCGTTCCTCAGCGCCTACTCGCGCCTGCTGATTAAAACCTGCCACAAGCGCGGTGCCTTTGCGATGGGCGGCATGGCGGCCTTTATTCCGAGCAAAGACGCTGAGCGTAACAATCAGGTGCTCAACAAGGTGAAAGCTGACAAGGAGCTTGAAGCGCGTAACGGTCACGACGGCACGTGGATCGCCCATCCAGGCCTGGCCGATACGGCAATGGAAGTCTTTAACCACGTGCTCGGCGACAACAAAAACCAGCTGTTTGTCACCCGTGATGACGATGCCCCAATCGCAGAAGAGCAACTTCTGGCGCCGTGCTCGGGTGAACGCACGGAAGAGGG
The DNA here is from genome assembly GCF_023544405.1 of Enterobacter cloacae complex sp. OE43NF. Lineage (NCBI taxonomy): Bacteria > Pseudomonadati > Pseudomonadota > Gammaproteobacteria > Enterobacterales > Enterobacteriaceae > Enterobacter > Enterobacter cloacae complex sp. OE43NF. The sequence goes on along the minus strand of NZ_JAMJFW010000028.1, from coordinate 63,908 downwards.
TATGCGCGCCAATATCCGCGTTGCCGTGCAGTACATCGAAGCTTGGATTTCTGGTAACGGCTGTGTGCCCATCTACGGTCTTATGGAAGACGCGGCGACGGCAGAAATCTCCCGTACCTCTATCTGGCAGTGGATCCACCATCAGAAAACGCTCAGCAACGGCAAGCCGGTGACCAAATCCCTGTTCCGCCAGATGCTGGCCGAAGAGATGCGCGTCATTCAGGACGAGCTGGGCGAACACCGCTTCAGCAGCGGACGTTTTGATGATGCCGCCCGCCTGATGGAGCAAATCACAACCTCAGATGACTTAATCGACTTCCTCACCCTGCCAGGCTACCGCCTGCTTGCGTAAATCCACCACATAACAATATGGAGCATCTGCACATGAAAACCCGTACCCAACAAATCGAAGAACTGAAGAAAGAGTGGACACAGCCGCGCTGGGAAGGTATCCGTCGCCCATACAGCGCTGAGGAAGTGGTGAAACTGCGTGGCTCGGTCAATCCGGAATGTACGCTGGCGCAAAATGGCGCGGCGAAGATGTGGCATCTGCTGCATGGCGGCTCCAAAAAGGGCTACATCAACAGCCTCGGTGCACTGACCGGCGGTCAGGCGTTGCAGCAGGCGAAGGCCGGTATCGAAGCCATTTATCTTTCCGGCTGGCAGGTCGCGGCGGATGCCAACCTGGCCTCCAGCATGTATCCGGATCAGTCGCTCTATCCGGCAAACTCGGTGCCGTCGGTGGTGGATCGGATCAACAACACCTTCCGCCGTGCGGATCAGATCCAGTGGGCGGCAGGTATTGAGCCAAACGATCCGCGCTTTATTGACTACTTCCTGCCGATCGTCGCGGATGCAGAAGCCGGTTTCGGCGGCGTGCTGAACGCCTTTGAGCTGATGAAATCGATGATTGAGGCCGGTGCAGCGGCCGTACACTTCGAAGATCAGCTGGCCTCGGTGAAGAAATGCGGACACATGGGCGGCAAAGTGCTGGTCCCGACCCAGGAAGCGATTCAGAAGCTGGTCGCTGCGCGTCTTGCCGCTGACGTGCTCGGCGTGCCGACGCTGGTGATTGCCCGTACCGACGCGGACGCGGCTGACCTGATCACCTCTGACTGCGATCCATACGATAGCGAGTTCATTACCGGCGAGCGCACCAGCGAAGGATTCTATCGTACCCATGCTGGCATTGAGCAGGCCATCAGCCGTGGCCTGGCGTATGCACCGTACGCGGATCTGGTCTGGTGCGAAACCTCCACGCCGGATCTGGCGCTGGCAAAACGCTTTGCCGATGCTATCCACGCCAAATACCCGGGCAAACTGCTGGCCTATAACTGCTCGCCGTCCTTCAACTGGCAGAAGAATCTGGACGATAAAACCATCGCCAGCTTCCAGCAGCAACTGTCAGACATGGGCTACAAGTATCAGTTCATCACCCTGGCGGGGATCCACAGCATGTGGTTCAACATGTTCGACCTGGCGCACGCCTACGCGCAGGGTGAAGGCATGAAGCACTATGTCGAGAAAGTGCAGCAGCCGGAGTTTGCCGCGGGTAAAGAGGGCTATACCTTTGTTTCTCATCAGCAGGAGGTGGGAACCGGTTACTTTGATAATGTGACCACGATTATTCAGGGCGGCGCCTCCTCCGTCACCGCCTTAACGGGGTCAACAGAAGAAGCGCAGTTCTAATCTTTTCCCCCTCTCCCCTCTGGGGAGAGGGTTGGGGTGAGGGGGAATCTATGTCGCGTGGTCTGGAATTACTGATTGCACAGACTATTTTGCAGGGCTTCGATGCCCAGTATGGTCGTTTTCTGGAAGTCACCTCCGGCGCGCAGCAGCGCTTTGAGCACGCCGACTGGCATGCGGTCCAGCAGGCCATGAAGCAGCGTATTCACCTCTACGATCATCACGTGGGTCTGGTGGTGGAACAACTGCGCTGCATTACCGACGGTAAAAACCCTGACGCGGCATTTTTACTGCGCGTTAAGGAGCACTACACCCATTTGTTGCCAGACTACCCGCGCTTCGAGATTGCGGAGAGCTTTTTCAACTCCGTGTATTGCCGGTTATTTGACCACCGCTCATTATCTCCTGAGCGGTTATTTATTTTTAGCTCCCAGCCGGAGCGCCGTTTTCGCACCATTCCGCGCCCGCTGGCGAAGGATTTTTTCCCCGACCACGGCTGGGAGAAGCTCCTGCACCGCGTGTTAACAGATTTACCGCTGCGTTTGCCGTGGGAGAATAAAGCCCGCGATATTGGCTTTATCATCGCCCATCTCCACGAATCCTTTGGCGAAGAGGTTCTCAGCCACTGCCATTTGCAGGTCGCCAACGAGCTTTTCTACCGCAATAAAGCCGCATGGCTGGTGGGCAAGCTCGTGACGCCCTCCGCCACCGTGCCGTTTCTGCTGCCCATACACCGTACCGATGACGGCGAACTGTTTGTCGATACCTGCCTGACCACCAGCGCTGAGGCCAGCATTGTGTTTGGCTTCGCCCGCTCCTATTTTATGGTCTACGCTCCGCTGCCTGCCGCCCTGGTGGAGTGGCTGCGCGAGATCCTGCCGGGCAAAACCACCGCCGAGCTGTATATGGCGATTGGCTGTCAAAAGCATGCCAAAACGGAAAGCTACCGGGAGTATTTGCGTTATGTCACCACCGCCGATGAGCAATTTATCGAAGCGCCCGGCATTCGCGGCATGGTGATGCTGGTCTTTACGCTGCCGGGATTTGACCGGGTGTTTAAGGTCATCAAAGATACATTCGCGCCGCAGAAAGAGATGACCGCAGCGCATGTTCGTGCCTGCTATCAGCTGGTGAAAGAACACGATCGCGTCGGACGCATGGCGGATACGCAGGAGTTTGAAAATTTTGTGCTGGATAAGCGGCAGATCGATCCGGCTTTAATGGCCCTGTTACTGCAGGAAGCACCGGCAAAAATCACCGATCTGGGCGACAAAATAGCGATTAGCCATCTGTATATCGAGCGCCGTATGGTGCCGCTGAATATCTGGCTGGAACAGGCCGACGGTCAGGCTTTAAAAGATGCCATTGAAGAGTACGGCAACGCGATTCGTCAGCTTGCCGCTGCCAATATCTTCCCCGGCGACATGCTGTTTAAAAACTTCGGCGTGACCCGACACGGGCGGGTAGTGTTCTATGATTACGATGAAATTTGCTACATGACCGAGGTTAATTTCCGCGATATCCCGCCGCCCCGTTACCCGGAAGATGAACTCTCCGGCGAGCCGTGGTACAGCGTCTCACCGGGCGATGTCTTTCCCGAGGAGTTTCGCCACTGGCTGTGTGCCGACCCGCGTATTGGGCCATTGTTTGAAGAGATGCATGCCGATCTGTTTCGTGCCAGCTACTGGCGCGGGCTGCAAACGCGGATCAAAAACGGGCATGTGGAAGATGTGTACGCCTACCGTCGTAAACAGCGCTTTTGCATCCGGTTTTCTCCCTCTCCCGCAGGGTAAGGGCATCATGTTTTCTCCCTCTCCCACAGGGAGAGGGCCGGAGTGAGGGCATCAGACCGCACTCAATCCTAGCGAATCCCACCATACGCCAGGGTGACCTCTTTCGCCGCCTTAATCACCAGCGCACCCAGCTCGGTGACGCGATCGTCGGTCATACGGGAAATCGGCCCGGAGATGGAGATGGCGGCAAACGGTTCGCGATGCTCGTCAAAGATACAGGCTGCAATGCAGCGCAGGCCCAGGGCGTGCTCCTCGTCGTCAAACGAATAGCCGCGCTTACGGGTCAACGCCAGATCTTCTTTCAGATGTACCGGTGAAACCAGCGTGGCGTGGGTATAGGCGTGCAGCCCTTTACGGTGCAGCAGCCCCGTCACCTGTTCCTCGCTCAGCTGCGACAGAAAGGCTTTCCCCGCGCCGGACGCGTGCATCGGCAGCTTACCGCCAATGGGGGCTGACATACGCATCAGTTGGGTACACTGTACCTGGTCAATGATGATCGCCTGATGATCGCTCTGGTCGAGCACGGCCAGATTCACGGTCTCGCCCGACTCTTCCATTAATTTGCGCAGGATAGGGTGCACAATCGCCAGCAGGTTGCGGCTTTGCAGGAAGCTGCTACCGACGATGAACGCATGGGCGCCGACTGCCCAGTGCCCCAGCTCGCCAACCTGACGCACAAAGCCAAGCTGTTGCATGGTGGTCAGCAGCCTGTGCGTAGTGGAGTTCGGCAAACCAGCCTGTTGGGCCAGCTCCGTCAGGGCCACGCTGCTGTGCGACTCGGCTATCCATTCCAGCAGCTTCAAACCGCGTGTAAGCGATTGAACCTGTCCACCCTGTTGTGCGGCGGGGGTGGCAGCAGGTTTTCTGCCGCGTTTCGCGGGAACGGTCGTGACCATGACGATCTCCTTTTTCTGTATCGTGGAAATCATTTTCGTTTTATTTGGTGATTTTGCAACCGTTATCCTGACTGATCGGATGAGTGATAGTGAACATGTCTCATGTTACCGCCGTGTGACTTTTCCACCCTGCAAGATTGTGCCAGTATGGACCGCAGCCTTTTGGCCTGGTTGAGCGTTGTCGGGAGCAAGTGTGAGCAGCAAAGTAGAGCAACTGCGTGCGCAGTTAAATGAACGAATTCTGGTGCTGGACGGCGGCATGGGCACCATGATCCAGAGCTATCGCCTCAGTGAAGACGATTTCCGTGGCGAACGTTTTGCGGACTGGCCATGCGATCTCAAAGGTAACAATGACCTGCTGGTATTAAGCAAACCGCAGGTGATTGCGGATATCCACAACGCCTACTTCGAAGCGGGGGCGGATATCGTTGAAACCAACACCTTCAACTCGACAACCATCGCCATGGCGGATTACCAGATGGAATCCCTGTCGGCGGAGATAAACTATGAGGCGGCGAAGCTGGCCCGCGCCTGTGCCGACGCGTGGACGGCGCGCACGCCGGAGAAACCGCGCTACGTTGCCGGGGTGCTCGGCCCAACCAACCGCACCGCCTCTATTTCACCGGACGTAAACGACCCGGCGTTTCGTAACATCACCTTTGACCAGCTGGTGGCAGCCTACCGTGAATCAACCAAAGCGCTGGTGGAAGGCGGTTCCGACCTGATCCTGATTGAAACGGTTTTCGATACCCTCAATGCCAAAGCCGCGATTTACGCGGTGAAAGAGGAGTTCGAGGCGCTGGGCGTCGAGCTGCCAATTATGATTTCCGGCACCATTACCGATGCCTCTGGCCGTACCCTGTCCGGGCAGACCACCGAAGCGTTTTATAACTCCTTGCGCCACGCGGAAGCGCTCTCCTTCGGCCTGAACTGTGCGCTGGGTCCGGATGAGCTGCGCCAGTATGTGCAGGAACTGTCACGTATTGCGGAATGCTACGTCACCGCACACCCGAACGCCGGTCTGCCAAACGCCTTTGGCGAATATGATCTGGATGCGGACACCATGGCGGCGCAGATCCGCGAATGGGCCGAATCCGGTTTCCTGAATATCGTTGGCGGCTGCTGCGGTACCACGCCGGAGCACATCACCGCCATGAGCAATGCCGTGGCCGGTTTGCCGCCGCGTAAACTGCCCGAGCTGCCGGTTGCCTGCCGTCTCTCCGGCCTTGAGCCGTTGACCATCGGTGACGACAGCCTGTTTGTGAACGTTGGGGAACGTACCAACGTCACCGGTTCCGCGAAATTCAAACGCCTGATCAAAGAAGAGAAGTACAGCGAAGCGCTGGACGTTGCCCGCCAGCAGGTAGAAAGCGGCGCGCAGATCATCGACATCAACATGGATGAGGGGATGCTCGACGCCGAGGCGGCGATGGTACGTTTCCTCAACCTGATCGCCGGCGAGCCGGATATTGCTCGCGTGCCGATCATGATTGACTCCTCCAAATGGGAAGTGATCGAAAAAGGGCTGAAGTGCATTCAGGGCAAAGGTATCGTCAACTCCATCTCAATGAAAGAAGGGGCCGATATCTTTATTCACCACGCGAAGATGGTGCGCCGCTACGGCGCGGCCGTGGTGGTGATGGCCTTTGATGAAGTGGGCCAGGCGGACACCCGCGAGCGCAAAATTGAGATTTGCCGCCGCGCGTACAAGATCCTGACCGAAGAGGTGGGCTTCCCGCCGGAAGACATCATCTTTGACCCGAACATCTTCGCCGTCGCCACCGGGATTGAAGAGCACAATAACTACGCCCAGGACTTTATCGGCGCGTGTGAAGACATCAAACGTGAGCTGCCGCATGCGCTGATCTCCGGCGGCGTCTCGAACGTGTCGTTCTCGTTCCGCGGCAACGACCCGGTACGTGAAGCGATCCACGCCGTATTCCTCTACTACGCCATCCGCAACGGGATGGATATGGGGATCGTCAACGCCGGACAGCTGGCGATTTATGACGATCTGCCCGCAGAACTGCGCGACGCGGTGGAAGATGTGATCCTCAACCGCCGTGACGACGCCACCGAGCGGCTGCTCGATCTGGCAGAAAAATACCGCGGTAGCAAATCGGACGACGCTGCCAACGTCCAGCAGGCCGAGTGGCGTAGCTGGGATGTCAAGAAGCGGCTGGAATATTCGCTGGTAAAAGGCATCACCGAATTTATCGAGCAGGATACCGAAGAGGCGCGCCAGCAGGCCGCCCGGCCCATCGAGGTTATCGAAGGGCCGCTGATGGACGGCATGAACGTGGTGGGCGATCTGTTCGGCGAGGGCAAAATGTTCCTGCCGCAGGTGGTCAAGTCCGCGCGCGTAATGAAGCAGGCCGTGGCGTATCTGGAGCCGTTCATCGAAGCCAGCAAAGAGCAGGGCTCCAGCAACGGTAAAATGGTTATCGCCACCGTGAAGGGCGACGTGCATGACATCGGAAAGAACATTGTCGGTGTGGTGCTGCAGTGTAATAACTACGAGATTATTGACCTTGGCGTAATGGTGCCGGCGGATAAAATCCTCAGGACCGCGCGCGAAGTCAATGCTGACCTGATTGGCCTTTCCGGGCTGATTACCCCGTCGCTCGACGAGATGGTTAACGTGGCGAAAGAGATGGAGCGTCAGGGCTTCACCATTCCGTTGCTGATTGGCGGGGCGACCACCTCAAAAGCGCATACGGCGGTGAAGATTGAGCAGAACTACAGCGGCCCGACGGTCTATGTTCAGAACGCCTCGCGCACCGTGGGCGTGGTCTCAGCGCTGCTCTCCGACACCCAGCGCGATGACTTTGTGGCCCGGACCCGCAAAGAGTACGAAACCGTCCGCATTCAGCATGCCCGCAAGAAACCGCGCACCCCACCGGTGACGCTTCAGGCGGCGCGCGATAACGATCTGGCGTTTGACTGGGCGAGCTATACGCCGCCGGTTGCCCATCGTCTGGGCGTGCAGGAGGTGACCGCCAGCATCGAAACGTTGCGCAACTACATCGACTGGACACCATTCTTTATGACATGGTCGCTGGCGGGCAAATATCCGCGCATCCTGGAAGATGAGGTTGTCGGCGAAGAGGCGAAGCGCCTGTTTAAAGATGCCAACGACATGCTCGACAAACTCAGTGCCGAGAAAGCCCTTAACCCGCGCGGCGTGGTGGGGCTGTTCCCGGCTAACCGCGTGGGCGACGACATCGAAATTTATCGCGATGAGACGCGCACTCACGTGCTGACCGTAAGCCATCACCTGCGCCAGCAAACCGAAAAGGTCGGGTTTGCCAACTACTGTCTGGCCGATTTTGTTGCGCCGAAACTGAGTGGTAAAGCCGACTACATCGGTGCCTTCGCCGTGACCGGCGGTCTGGAAGAGGACGCCCTGGCGGATGCCTTTGAAGCTCAGCACGATGATTACAACAAAATCATGGTCAAAGCGATTGCCGATCGTCTGGCGGAAGCGTTCGCAGAGTATCTGCATGAGCGCGTACGCAAGGTTTACTGGGGCTACGCGGCGAATGAAAATCTCAGCAACGAGGAGCTGATCCGCGAAAACTACCAGGGGATCCGCCCGGCACCCGGCTACCCGGCCTGTCCGGAACATACCGAAAAGGGCACCATCTGGCAGCTGCTGGACGTTGAGGCCCATACCGGGATGAAACTGACCGAATCTTTCGCGATGTGGCCTGGGGCATCGGTATCCGGCTGGTACTTCAGTCATCCGGACAGCAAATACTTTGCCGTGGCGCAGCTGCAGCGCGATCAGATTGAAGATTATGCACTGCGTAAAGGCATGAGCGTCTCAGAAGTGGAGCGTTGGTTAGCGCCGAATCTCGGCTACGACGCCGACTGACGTCACTTTTCCTTACAACTAACAGGGCGCTCATTGAGCGCCCTGTCTCTTTCTTACGTTTAAACCCTTATACTGACCTAAGGAAAACGAATAACGATAAGGAGGATAACCTTCCGTGCTGACCCTGTTACATCTGCTCTCGGCAGTCGCACTGCTGGTCTGGGGCACCCATATTGTCCGTACCGGCGTGATGCGCGTGTTTGGCGCACGTTTACGTACTGTTCTCAGCAGCAGCGTGGAGAAGAAACCGCTCGCCTTCTGCGCGGGTATTGGCGTAACGGCGCTGGTTCAGAGCAGTAATGCGACCACATTGCTCGTGACATCGTTTGTCGCTCAGGATCTGGTGGCGCTGGCCCCTGCACTGGTTATTGTGCTGGGCGCTGACGTGGGTACCGCGCTGATGGCACGTATCCTGACTTTCGATCTCTCCTGGCTGTCGCCGCTGCTGATATTTATCGGGGTCATCTTTTTCCTTGGGCGTAAGCAGACGCGCGCTGGTCAGCTTGGACGCGTGGGGATTGGCCTCGGGCTGATTCTGCTGGCGCTGGAGCTGATTGTGCAGGCGGTAACGCCCATTACCGAAGCCAACGGCGTGCAGGTTATCTTCGCCTCGTTAACCGGCGATATTATGCTGGATGCGCTCATCGGCGCGGTGTTTGCCATCGTCAGTTATTCCAGCCTGGCGGCGGTGCTGCTGACGGCCACGCTCACCGCCGCAGGGGCGATCTCCTTCCCGGTCGCACTGTGTCTGGTGATCGGGGCTAACCTCGGCTCGGGCCTGCTGGCGATGCTCAATAACAGCGCTGCCAATGCTGCCGCCCGCCGTGTGGCGCTCGGCAGTCTGCTGTTTAAGCTGGTGGGCAGCCTGATTATTCTGCCGTTTGTGCACCCACTGGCGAACCTGATGGACAACCTCTCTCTGCCGAAGGCAGAGCTGGTGATCTACTTCCACGTCTTCTACAACCTGGTGCGCTGCCTGGCGATGGTGCCGTTTGCCGAACCGATGGCGCGCTTCTGTGAACGGCTTATACGCGATGAACCGGAGCTGGATGCGCGCCTGAAACCGAAGCATCTGGACACCTCCGCGCTGGATACTCCTGCGCTGGCGCTGGCCAATGCCGCCCGCGAGACGCTGCGCATGGGTGATGCCATGGAAACCATGCTCGAAGGCTTGCAAAAGGTGATGCACGGCGAGCCGCGGGAAGAGAAAGAGCTGCGCCGGCTGGCAGATGATATCAACGTGCTTTATACCGCTATCAAGCTCTATCTGGCGCGCATCCCGCAGGATGAACTGGCTGAAGAGGAGTCCCGCCGCTGGGCGGAAATCATTGAGATGTCGCTTAACCTTGAGCAGGCTTCGGATATTGTGGAGCGGATGGGCAGTGAAATTGCTGACAAATCTCTGGCCGCCCGCCGTGCGTTCTCCGTCGAAGGGCTGAAGGAGCTGGAAGCCCTGCACGAACAACTTCTGAGCAACCTGAAGCTGGCGATGCTGGTCTTCTTCTCAAGCGATGTGCCGAGCGCACGCCGTCTGCGCCGCAACAAGCATCGCTTCCGTATCCTCAACCGCCGCTACTCGCACGCCCACGTGGAACGTCTGCACCAGCAGAACGTGCAGAGTATCGAAACCAGCTCCCTGCACCTGGGGCTACTGGGGGATATGAAACGCCTTAACTCATTGTTCTGTGCGGTGGCGTACAGCGTGATGGAACAGCCGGATGAAGATGACGAGCGGGATGAGTATTAATCCCGGGCCGGCTTAATTGTTAGCCCAAGGCCCAATGCTTTCATGACCGCCAGCGTGGTTTTAAGCGTTGGGTTCCCCTTATCACTAAATGATCGGTACAGTTGTTCTCGTGACAGGCCAGTTTGCTGTGAAATGGTCGACATCCCTTTCGCTCGCGCGATGACGCCCAAAGCTTTAGCAATATACGCTGAGTCACCGGTTTCTAATGCATCAGCCATAAACACGGCTATTTCCTCATCATCTACCAACGCGATGGCTGGATCGTAGGGTGTTAATTTATGCATGCTCATTCACTCCTGCCATTGGGATACATTGCTCAGCATTTTTGCCATAAGTATGTCTCTGGCCTGGCTGCTTTTGTCACCACCACACAACAGAACGATGATGCAATTGCCCTGGTCTTTAAAATAGATTCTGTAGCCCGGACCAAAGTGGATCCTCAACTCGCATATACCTTCCCCCACGGGTTTTATGTCGCCCGCTAAGCCATTTGCCAACCGAAAGAGGCGGGACGCGATAATGGTCCTTGCTCGCCGATCTTTTAAGTTTTGCTCCCAGCGTCGGAAGGATTCAGTCTGAACGATCTCCTTCATATTACTCCCTGTGATTTATAAACTACAAATAAATCTCTGTGGGGAGTAAAGCTAAAAGGAGTTAGCTCAAGGATAAATGGTCTGACGCTAAATCCTGAAAGTGTCTCGCAAACTAAAAAACCCGTCTCAGTTACCGTCGGCTAATCTTTTTTTCCTGCCCAGACCTAAGGTATATTTCGCCCTTCACAGGAGAAACTATGCTGCCAACTCAATCAACCCGATTAAACAAATACATTAGCGAGAGCGGGATCTGCTCACGTCGCGAGGCGGACCGTTACATCGAACAAGGTAATGTGTTCCTCAACGGCAAACGCGCCACTATTGGTGACCAGGTGATGCCTGGCGACGTGGTCAAAGTGAATGGTCAGCTCATCGAACCGCGTGATGCAGAAGACCTGGTGTTTATCGCGTTGAATAAACCGGTTGGGATTGTCAGCACCACAGAAGATGGCGAGCGGGACAACATCGTTGATTTCGTTAACCACAGCAGCCGTATCTTCCCGATTGGCCGTCTGGATAAAGACTCGCAGGGGCTGATTTTCCTCACTAACCACGGCGATCTGGTGAATAAGATTCTGCGTGCCGGGAATGACCACGAGAAAGAGTATATCGTGACGGTGAATAAGCCGGTCACGGACGAATTTATTCGCGGCATGGGCGCCGGTGTACCCATCCTCGGTACCGTCACGAAAAAGTGTAAGGTGAAGAAAGAAGCGCCGTTCGCGTTCCGCATTACCCTGGTGCAGGGCCTGAATCGTCAGATCCGCCGTATGTGCGAATACTTCGGTTATGAAGTGACGAAGCTGGAACGCACGCGCATCATGAACGTCAGCCTGTCCGGTATCCCGCTGGGCGAGTGGCGCGATTTAACCGATGATGAACTGATCGAGCTGTTTAAGCTTATCGAGAACTCCTCGTCAGAAGCAAAGCCGAAGGCCAAAGCCAAACCGAAAACGCAGGCGATTAAACGCCCGGTCGTGAAAGCACCGCAGTCGGAAGAGAAAGGGCGAGGCAAGCCCGCAGGTAAACGCTTTACGCAACCGGGACGTAAAAAGAAGGGGCGTTAAGCCCCTTTTTTCCCGCCTTGCGCGTGCGGAAAGTGTAGGTCGGGTTAGCGTAGCGCCACCCGACTGTTAAAGACGATATTCATCTGTTTTCTGTGGTTTTTCTTCTATCGGTTTGCCGGACCAGTATCCCGCCAGCAGCGAACCGGACAGGTTATGCCAGACCGAGAACAGCGCACCAGGCAGAGCCGCCAGCGGCGAGAAGTAAATTTTCCCGAGTGCCGCTGCCAGACCGGAGTTCTGCATCCCTACTTCAATTGCCAGCGTCCGGCAGGTGGATTCATCGAAGCCAAACAGTTTCCCGCCCCAGTATCCGCCCAGCAGGCCAATGGTGTTATGCAACACTATCGCGATAATCACGACAAAGCCCACGGATGCAATGTGCGACGCAGAATCGGCCACCACGGCGCTGATGATGGCCAGAATACAGACCATCGAAAACGCAGGCAGATAGGGCTCAACGGCTTTTACCACGCGCGGGAACAGGTGGTGAATGACAAGGCCCAACGCGATCGGAATCACCACGATTTGCAAAATGCTCAGCAGCATTCCCATCACGTCCACCTGAATATGGGCGTCAACGTACAGGCGTGTTAGCAGCGGCGTGGCAAACACGCCCACCAGCGTGGATACCGAAGAGATGGTCACGGAGAGCGCCACATCGCCTTTTGCCAGATAGATCATGACATTGGAGGCGGTTCCGCTGGCCACGCTGCCCACCAGCACCATCCCGGCGGAGAGGTCGGGTGGCATCTTAAAGGCCATTGCCAGCAGCCAGGCCGCAAGGGGCATCACCAGGTAGTGCAGGAAAATCCCTGCAGCAACCGGAGCCGGGCGCGAGAGCACGCGTTTAAAGTCGTCGATTTTTAGATGCACACCCATGCCGAACATAATCAGCATCAGCAACGTGGTCACCCACGGACCAATGCCCGTGAACGTAGTGGGGGTGTAATACGCGAGTATGGAGAGCAGCAGCGCCCATAACGGGAACAGCCGGGTGATGGCGGATAACATAGATATTCCTTGCAGTATTGTCGTGTTGTTTAGTTATAAAAAAGCCGGGTCTGTGCCCGGCTTATAGATATTGTTTATCGTGCTAACGAATTTTATTCAAACAAATTCTGATGAAGTTTCTGCACCACCTGTTCTGCCTGCTCAGCAGGCACCAGGAAGCAGAGGTTGTAGCTGGAGGCACCGTAGCAAATCATGCGGATATTGAACGGGTCGAGCACACCGAAGACCTCTTTGCCCACGCCACAGGCGCGCGACAGCTTATTACCGATGATGGCTACCAGCGCCAGGTTTTCTTCTACTTCCACGCGGCACAGTTCTGACAGCTCAATCAGCAGTGACTGCGTCAGCAGGGTGTCACCCGTTGAGGTTGAACCGGTGGTGTCCAGCGTCAGTGCGATACTCACTTCGGAGGTGGTGATCAGATCCACGGAGATGTTATGACGCGCCAGGATGCCAAACACTTCCGCCAGGAAGCCGCGCGAGTGCAGCATATTATGGCTGTGCAGCGTAACCAGCGTTTGCTTACGGCGCAGGGCCAGCGCGCGGAACAGCGGTGGATTTTCGGTTTTCTTGCACACCAGCGTACCGCCCGCTTTCGGATCTTTACTTGAACCGACGAAGACCGGGATATCACTACGCACGGCAGGCAGCAGCGTTGCCGGGTGCAGCACTTTGGCACCGAAGGTCGCCATTTCCGCCGCTTCTTCAAACGCAATCACGTCAATACGTTTTGCCGCAGAGACGACGCGTGGATCGGTGGTGTAAATTCCCGGGACGTCAGTCCAGATATCCACACGGGTCGCGTGCAGCGCTTCACCCAGCAGCGCCGCGGTGTAATCACTGCCGCCACGGCCAAGCGTGGTGGTGCGTCCTTTGGCTTCGCTGCCGATAAAGCCCTGGGTGATCACGATCCCCTCATCCAGGCGCGGAACCAGCTGCTGATTGGTCAACTCGGCCAGCGCTTCCACGTCCGGCTCGGCGCGGCCAAAGCGATCGCTGGTGCGCATGATTTTACGCACGTCGAACCACTGTGCCTGAACGTTACGTTCACGCATGATTTCAACAAACAGCAGGGTGGACATGAGCTCACCGTGGCTGACCAGCTCATCGGTCAGGGCGGTGGAGGTGGCCAGAGAAGCCGCTTCTGCCAGCGTGGTGATATTTTCCAGCAGACGCTCCACTTCTTCGCGGATCACGTTCGGGTTCTGCAGACGTTCAAGGATGTCGAACTGAATTTTGCGCAGTGCGTCCAGCTTAACGAAGCGCTCGGTGGCCTCCAGCCCTTCAGACAGAGAAACCAGCAGGTTCGTCACGCCAGCAGAGGCAGAAAGCACTACCAGGCGGGTATTCGGATCGGCCAGCACCACATCGGCGCTGCGGTTCATGGCATCGTAATCTGCCACACTGGTGCCGCCAAACTTGGCGACCACAAAACTCGTCATAACAACCTCGTGTCAGGGAATGAATAAAGCGACCATGGCACAAGAATGAAACGAAAACAGGTGCAGGCGCAAAATACGGCCCTATAAATAAAATGTGGGGGAGGTCCTGTCAATGCCGGGATTATGCGGATTTTTCATGGGGGGGTACCCCTGAGAAACAGGACTTATAACAGGGCCATATTTTATGCTTCGTTTTCCCCGGTTTTGACCGACATTTCGCCGCCACGGGTGGGCGCGTCAGCAGCTATACTTTTCGGGTCTTTTCACCTGCGTTTGATGCAGGCCAGGGCAATGGCATAAAAACCATCACAATTTTTATTTGCAGGCGCTACAATCGACCGCAGTCACAATTCTCAAATCAGAAGAGTATTGCTAATGAAAAACATCAACCCAACGCAGACCGCTGCCTGGCAGGCACTACAAAAACATTTTGATGAAATGAAAGACGTCACCATCGCGGAGCTGTTCGCGAAAGATGCCGATCGTTTCAACAAATTCTCCGCGACCTTCGATGATCTGATGCTGGTGGATTTCTCCAAAAACCGCATCACCGAAGAGACGCTGGCGAAACTGCAGGATCTGGCGAAAGAGACGGAACTGGCAGACGCCATCAAATCCATGTTCTCCGGTGAGAAGATCAACCGTACCGAAGACCGTGCCGTGCTGCACGTGGCTCTGCGTAACCGTAGCAATACGCCAATCATCGTTGACGGCAAAGATGTGATGCCGGAAGTGAACGCGGTGCTGGAAAAGATGAAAGCCTTCTCTGAAGCAATCATCTCCGGAAGCTGGAAAGGCTACACCGGCAAAGCCATCACCGACGTGGTGAACATCGGTATCGGCGGTTCTGACCTCGGCCCGTTCATGGTGACCGAAGCGCTGCGTCCATACAAAAATCATCTCAACATGCACTTTGTCTCCAACGTCGATGGTACCCACATCGCCGAAGTGCTGAAGAACGTGAACCCGGAAACTACACTGTTCCTGGTGGCTTCTAAAACCTTCACCACCCAGGAAACCATGACCAACGCCCACAGCGCGCGCGACTGGTTCCTGAAAACCGCAGGTGACAACAAGCACGTGGCGAAACACTTCGCTGCGCTGTCCACCAACGGTAAAGCGGTTGGCGAGTTCGGTATCGACACCGCGAACATGTTCGAGTTCTGGGACTGGGTTGGTGGCCGCTACTCTCTGTGGTCTGCGATCGGCCTGTCCATCATTCTCTCCGTGGGCTTCGACAACTTTGTTGAGCTGCTCTCCGGCGCGCACGCGATGGACAAACACTTCTCCACCACCGCACCTGAGAAAAACCTGCCGGTGCTGCTGGCGCTGATCGGTATCTGGTACAACAACTTCTTCGGCGCAGAGACCGAAGCGATCCTGCCGTACGACCAGTACATGCACCGCTTCGCGGCCTACTTCCAGCAGGGCAATATGGAATCCAACGGTAAATACGTTGACCGTAACGGCAACGCGGTGGATTACCAGACTGGCCCAATCATCTGGGGTGAGCCAGGCACCAACGGTCAGCACGCGTTCTACCAGCTGATTCACCAGGGGACCAAAATGGTACCGTGCGATTTCATCGCCCCGGCTATCACCCATAATCCACTGTCTGATCACCATCCTAAACTGCTGTCTAACTTCTTTGCTCAGACCGAAGCGCTGGCGTTTGGTAAATCCCGCGAGGTGGTAGAGCAGGAATACCGTGACCAGGGTAAAGATCCGGCCACCCTGGAACACGTTGTGCCGTTCAAAGTGTTCGAAGGCAACCGTCCAACCAACTCCATCCTGCTGCGTGAAATCACGCCGTTCAGCCTGGGTGCGCTGATTGCCCTGTATGAGCATAAGATCTTCACGCAGGGCGCAATCCTGAACATCTTCACCTTTGACCAGTGGGGCGTTGAGCTGGGTAAACAGCTGGCGAACCGTATTCTGCCTGAACTGGGTGATGACAAAGCGATCAGCAGCCACGACAGCTCGACAAATGGTTTGATTAACCGTTATAAAGCATGGCGCGCGTAATTAAATCGTCATAAAAACGTGCCGGCGATATGCCGGCATTTTTTTATCAGACAATTCCTGATGTCTGTTATTTAACTCAAATTCCCGTTATGAGTTTTATCCGAAAATACCTTTTAACCCGTTAATGAGTGCGGTTTATTTTAGGATTATACGGAGAGTTCTTTTTGTCTTGTGTAATTATATCTTTTTGATTTTTAACATGTAATTTATTAGTTAATTATTCTTATATTTCACATTTATCCAATAGTCCGAAAACCCTTCCTCTATTTATCCGTACGGCAAACCCTCTGCTTTAGTTGTGTATACTCGAATCCGCCTGAATTTCTTTTCGGGCAAATCTCCATTCATTCATTGAAGGGAAATTGTTATGAAGAAAGTACTGTATGGCATTTTTGCCATATCTGCACTTGCGGCGACATCTGTCTATGCAGCTCCGGTCCAGGTCGGGGAAGCAGCAGGGTCGGCAGCGACGTCTGCGTCTGCGGGGAGTTCTACCGCGGCCAGCACCAGCACCGTAAGTTCAGCCGTGGGTGTCGCGCTGGCGGCAACCGGTGGCGGTGATGGCTCCAATACCGGAACCACGACCACTACGACGACCAGCACCCAGTAATTCCGGGTGTTTTAATCATAACCACACTTCGGTGTGGTTATTTCGCCCCTTCGGAGAAGAGTCGTGAAGCGACCTGCAATCATCCTGATTTGCCTGCTGTTGCAGGCGTGCTCGGCCACCACCAAAGGGCTGGGCAACTCACTGTGGGACAGCATATTCGGTACGCCGGGTGTGCATTTGACCGATGATGAACTTCAGAACATGCCGTATGCCAGCCAGTACATGCAGCTCAACGATGGTCCGCAACTGTTTGTGGTGCTCGCTTTCGATGAAAACGGGCAGCAGAAATGGGTGACGCAGGATCAGGCCACCATCGTGACGCAACATAGCCGTATTGTGAAAACCCTGCTCGGTGGCGATAACCTTCTTGAGGTCAACAACCTTGCGGCCGATCCGCTCAGCAAACCGAACCAGATCACCGACAGGGCAAGCTGGACGCGGACAATGGGCTGGACGGAACACAAGCAGGTGCGTTACGCCACCGCCCGCTCTACCTTCCGCTGGGACGGTACGGACAGCGTCAGGGTAGGCAGCGACGAAACCCGGGTTCGCGTACTGGATGAAGAGGTCACGACCGATCGGGCAACCTGGCATAACCGTTTCTGGGTGGATGATGAAGGGCAGATCCGTCAGTCCCTGCAATATTTGGGTGCCGGATTCTTCCCGGTTAAAACCACACTGATCAAGGCCGCGAAATCATGAAAACACTTATTCGCGTTGCGCTGATCGCAAGCTTTGCCACACCGCTCGCCTGGTCTGCCGGGACGGTGAAGGTCTACACGCCGGACAGCACGCAGCCCAAAACGTTGACGAACGCCGGCCACCTGATTGATCTCGTCGGCCAGCCAAGGCTGGCAAACAGCTGGTGGACAGGTGCGGTGATCGCCGAGCGTCAGGCAACGGTGGCGGCGGAACAAAAGCACAAGGCGCTGCTCGCCAGATTAACGGGATTAGCAGAGCAGGAAGACGGCGACGATGCGGCAGCCATTAACAGCCTTCGTCAGCAGCTTCTGGCGCTGAAGGTTACCGGAAGACAAAACATCAATCTCGATCCGGATGAAGTTCGCGTGACGGAAAAAGGCAATCCGGCCCTGGAGGGAGATTACACGCTCTGGCTCCCGGCGCAGCCTTCCACCATCACGGTGATGGGGCTTATCAGCAGCCCGGGTAAAAAACCGTTTACTCCCGGCCGCGACGTGGCGAGCTATCTCGACGAGCAGAGCCTGCTGAGTGGTGCGGATAACAGCTACGCCTTGGTGATTTATCCTGACGGGAACACGCAAAAGGCGCCGGTTGCCTACTGGAACAAGCGGCATGTCGAACCCATGCCAGGCAGCATCATTTTTGTCGGTTTTGCCGACCATTTCTGGACGAAGGCATATGACGGGCTGAATGCCGATATCCTTCATTCCCTGACACAGCGGATACCGGAATAATGAAAAAGACCTATCTCTATAGCATGCTGGCACTGTGTGTGAGTGCCGCCTGTCATGCAGAAACGTATCCGGCACCCATTGGCCCGTCTCAGTCAGACTTCGGTGGCGTCGGTTTACTGCAAACCCCTACCGCGCGTATGGCGCGAGAAGGGGAAATTAGCCTTAACTATCGTGATAACGACCAGTACCGCTACTATTCTGCATCCGTACAGCTGTTCCCATGGCTCGAAACCACGCTGCGCTACACCGACGTACGAACGAAACAGTACAGCAGCGTGGACGCGTTTTCCGGCGATCAGACCTACAAAGATAAAGCCTTCGATCTCAAACTGCGCCTGTGGGAAGAGAGCTACTGGATGCCGCAGGTTTCCGTGGCGGCCAAAGATATCGGCGGTACCGGCCTGTTCGACGCGGAGTACATCGTCGCCAGTAAGGCCTGGGGGCCGTTTGACTTCTCGCTGGGGCTTGGCTGGGGCTATCTCGGTACCAGCGGCAACGTGAAAAACCCGTTCTGCACCTACAGCGACAAATTCTGCTATCGCGACAACAGCTATCAGAAAGCGGGTTCCATTAACGGTGACCAGATGTTCCACGGTCCGGCTGCCCTGTTTGGCGGCGTGGAGTATCAGACGCCGTGGCAGCCGCTGCGCCTGAAGCTGGAGTACGAAGGTAACGACTACTCGCAAGAGTTCGCCGGAAAGATTGAGCAAAAGAGCAAGTTTAACGTCGGCGCCATTTACCGCGTCACCGATTGGGCCGACGTTAACCTCAGCTACGAGCGCGGCAACACCGTGATGTTTGGCTTTACGCTGCGTACTAACTTTAACGACATGCGGCCGCACTATAACGACAACGCGCGGCCTGCGTACCAGCCGGAGCCGCAGGATGCCATTCTGCAGCACTCCGTGGTGGCCAACCAGCTGACGCTGCTGAAATACAACGCCGGTCTGGCGGATCCGAAAATCCAGGTGAAAGGCGATACGCTGTACGTGACCGGTGAGCAGGTGAAATACCGCGACTCGCGGGAAGGGATCGAACGTGCCAACCGGATCATCATGAACGATCTGCCGGAGGGGATCCGCACGATCCGCGTAACGGAGAACCGCCTGAACCTGCCGCAGGTGACGACGGAAACGGACGTGGCCAGCCTGAAGCGCCATCTGGAGGGCGAGCCGCTGGGGCATGAAACCGAGCTGGTACAAAAACGCGTTGAGCCAATCGTGCCGGAGACGACCGAGCAGGGCTGGTATATCGATAAATCGCGCTTCGATTTCCACATCGACCCGGTGCTAAACCAGTCTGTCGGCGGGCCGGAAAACTTCTACATGTACCAGTTGGGCGTGATGGCAACGGCGGATCTGTGGGTGACCGACCACCTGCTGACCACCGGCAGCCTGTTTGGCAACATTGCCAACAACTACGACAAGTTCAACTACACTAACCCGCCGAACGACTCGAAGCTGCCGCGCGTGCGTACCCGCGTGCGTGAGTACGTGCAGAACGATGCCTACGTAAACAACCTGCAGGCCAACTACTTCCAGTACTTCGGCAATGGCTTCTACGGCCAGGTCTACGGCGGTTATCTGGAAACCATGTATGGCGGCGCGGGGGCGGAAGTGCTTTATCGTCCGGTGGACAGCAACTGGGCGTTTGGTATTGATGCCAACTACGTTAAACAGCGTGACTGGCGCAGCGCGCAGGACATGATGAAGTTCACCGACTATAGCGTGAAAACCGGCCATCTGACGGCCTACTGGACGCCGTCGTTCGCCCAGGACGTGCTGGTGAAAGCCAGCGTGGGCCAGTACCTGGCGGGCGATAAGGGCGGCACGCTGGATATTTCCAAACACTTCGACAGCGGAGTGGTGGTCGGTGGTTACGCCACCATCACCAACGTCTCGCCGGACGAATACGGGGAAGGGGACTTCACCAAAGGGGTGTATGTGTCGATTCCGCTGGATCTGTTCTCATCCGGTCCAACCCGCAGCCGTGCGGCCATTGGCTGGACGCCGCTGACGCGCGACGGGGGCCAGCAGCTGGGTCGTAAGTTCCAGCTGTATGACATGACCAGTGATAAGAACATTAACTTCCGCTGATAGCCCTCATCCTTTTCTGTTGTAGGCCCGGTAAGCGCTTGCGCCACCGGGCCACTCACAAGCGGCGCAGCAGCCTCGCCGGGTTTCCCGCATAAACGCCTTTCTCGGTGATGGATTTGGTCACCACGCTCCCCGCACCAATCACCACCCCGTCGCAGATGGAGACCGCCAGGATGGTCGCCCTGCTGCCTATCGACACATCATTTCCCACAGTAATGCGTCCCCAGCTGTTCCGGTCAGCATTGGGTTTGCCGTCGCGAAACATATCGTTGGCAAACATCACCCCATGGCCAATGAAACAGCGTTCGCCCAGGGTGACGTACTCGCAAATGAAGGTGTGCGACTGAATTTTGCTCTCGTCGCCAATGCGCGTATTGCCCTGAATTTCAACAAACGGGCCGATAAACACACCGTTGCCAAGCACGCAGTCATAGAGATTGCAGGGCTCATACAGGGTGACATTTTCACCACAGGTTACGTTGCGAACCCCGGTAGGTCTGCGCTCCATTCGTTACCTCCGTACATAAAACATAATTAAAAAATATAGATCCACGTCACATTTTTGCGTTATACAGGAACCTCGCCCTGGAGAATGAGGTGCTGTATGACATCCCTGACTCGCCCGCGCGTTGAGTTCATCTCAACTATCCTCCAGACCGTGCTCAACCTCGGTCTGCTGAGCCTTGGCCTGATCCTGGTCGTCTTTTTGGGTAAAGAGACGGTGCATCTGGCGGATGTACTGTTCGCCCCCGAGCAAACCAGCAAATATGCGCTGGTGGAAGGCCTGGTGGTCTACTTTCTCTACTTTGAATTTATCGCCCTGATTGTGAAGTATTTCCAGTCAGGCTTTCACTTCCCGCTGCGCTATTTTGTCTACATTGGGATCACCGCGATAGTGCGGCTGATCATCGTCGATCATAAATCTCCCCTTGATGTGCTGATCTACTCGGCGGCGATCCTGCTGCTGGTGATCACGCTCTGGTTGTGTAATTCGAAGCGGCTGAAGCGCGAATAGGCGCTCTGACACGGAAGAGATGCGGTCAAAATGTGATCTATATAGATTTAATTTAAAACTATATAGTTTTAAATGTGTGGCAGTTCAGGAATACGCGGTACTGAAATTAACTGCCACATACTTAATCTATTCGACAGGTGATCTGCATGGCCCACTCTTCAATACTGGAGCGGATAACTGACGTCTCGCAAAAGCTGGCATCAGAAGTCCATCTTCGAAGTCTACGGGACAGTTTTATTATTTCTGTCCCGTTCCTTGTCCTGGCTGGACTCTTCATTATGCTTAATTATGTTTTTCTCGATCCGAAAGGCATATTGAGCGGTCTGTTATCCACTGACACCCTGGTACAGCTACGCAATATTGGCGAGCGCGTACTTAACGGTACAATGAATATTTTATCGCTGATGCTGGTGATATTAATTGCGTATCATATTGCCAGTAAGAAAAAACACCCTACGCCAGTCATTCCCGCTATGGTTGCGCTGGCGGTGTTTTATGCATTAATGCCCATTGAAACCGTGCAAACCCTGGCCGATGGTCAGCAGGTTCGGCTTACCGGAATGGTCTCCTATGGCAGTACCAATGCTGGCGGTGTCTTTCTGGCAATACTGACGGCGGTGTTATCAACAAATCTTTTTTTATGGATTTCGAAAAATAAAAAATTACAGATCCGGCTCGGAGATGATGTGCCTTCCATGGTGGTACAATCCTTCCAGTCGATGTTTTCAATTATGCTAACCGTCGCTATTTTCGCGCTGGTGGCATTTAGCGTTAATCTTTTCCTTCATACTGAAATCCCGGCGCTGATTCAGCATCTCATCCAGGCGCCGCTGGTACATTTAACGACTAATTTATCCGGTTTTCTGGTGTTAACGACCCTGACAAATCTTCTCTTTTCGTTGGGGATACATCCGGGTGGGATTATTAATCCCATTCTTGAACCTCCCTTGCTGGTAGCGATGCAGGAGAACATGTCCGCCTTTGCCAGCGGGCAGATCCCACCCCATATTATCGTTCTGCCATTTCGCGATCTGTATGGTCATATGGGAGGAACCGGGAGCACGCTGGCCCTGCTGCTGGCAGTGTTTGTTCGAAGCCATATGTCCAGCCACCGTAACTTTTCCAGAACGGTGATTGCCCCAGGCATTTTTAATATTAACGAGCCGGTCATTTTTGGTTTCCCGGTACTCTACAACCCGTTAATGATGATCCCTTTTATCCTTTATCCGCAAATTAATTTTACGATCGCGTACTTTGCAACCGCCTGGGGGTGGGTCTCAAAAATTGTTGCCTACGTTCCCTGGTCAGTGCCTCCGCTTATTTCTGGCTGGCTCGGATCCGGCGGTGATTTTCGTAATGTCATTTTGCAGATCCTGCTATTAGCGCTTGGAGTCGTAATCTATTTACCTTTTTTAACCGCCTATGAGCGTTCTTTAATCAAACGCAGCAATGAAACGATAATTAATACTCTCGCCTCTGAGTCAGAAATAACGCCGCAGGAGGACAATGATATTCATCGGTTGGATGGGAAAACTATTATTCTGGCCTGCAATGAAGGCATGTCGACCTCTTTGATGGCCAGCAAAATGCGAAAATATTGCGAAAGCCAGAATTGTACGCTCAACGTGTATGCCGTGAATGCAGGTAAACTGGTCGATGAATATAAAAACGCCCAGCTTATATTGCTGGGTCCGCAAATCGCGTATCTCCAGGAAACCATTCTTCAGGATATCAATCACCGCTGCCCGGTGATCCCCCTTGACCCTCAGCACTTCAGCAAACTTGATGGACCGGCGGTAATTCATGCCGCCCTGCCATACTTTAAAAAGGAATCCGTATGATTAACTGCGCCTATATTGGCTTTGGTAAAAGCGCCACGCGCTATCATCTCCCTTATGTTTTATGCCGCAAGGATAAATACAACGTAAAGCGTATTTATGATATTGCGCGTAAGCCAGAGGTTGAAGCGCAGCCGCACTATCAACACATCTGTTTTACCTCCCGGCTGCAGGATATTCTGGAAGACAATACGCTTCAGCTGGTGGTTATCTGCACCCATCCTGATAGCCATTTTGAGTATGCCCGGCTATGTCTGGCACACGGCAAAAACGTGCTGGTCGAGAAACCTTTTACAACCACCCCAGAAGAAGCGAAAACGCTGTTTGCTCTGGCGAGAGAAAAGGGCTTAACCGTCTCTCCGTTTCAAAACCGACGTTTCGACAGCTGCTATTTGACCATGAAACAGGCGATTGAGAGCGGTAAACTGGGGGAAATTATCGAGATCGAAAGCCATTTTGACTATTTTCGCCCGGCGTCGGAAACCTGTCCCGGCAGTTATTTCGACGGCGCGTTTTATGGCCTTGGCGTGCATACGCTCGATCAAATTATCGCCCTGCTGGAGCGTCCGCAGCAGGTCGGGTACCATCTTCAGCGCCAGAGAAACCCGCTCAACCCTGACGACGCCTTCACCGTTCACCTCTATTACCCGAAGACGACCGCGATCGTGAAAACCAGCCATCTGGTGAAAATACCCTCGCCGAGATTCACTGTACACGGTACGAGAGGCTCGTTTATTCGCTATGGTATCGACCAGCAGGAAACCAGCCTGAAGGCGGGCATTATGCCTGGGGACCCAGGGTTTGGTGAAGATCGTGAATGCGCGGTGCTGGAGTATATCGATGACGCAGGATGTTCTGTCCGGGAGGAACTGCCGGCGGTACCCGGCGACTACGGACGCGTTTATGACGCGCTTTACGACACACTCTCCTCAGGCAAGGCCAACTATGTCAGCGAGCAAGAAGCGTTAACCAATCTCGACATTTTGCAAAAGGCATTTCAACAGCCAACACCTGCTATCGTTTCTCTCGAAGAGGAGGCGTAAAGATGAAACGGCTTCTGAATTGCCGGGCCAGCGACTTTCGTGGCCCCATTACCGGCGATAGCTTACGAGATGCCATCAGCGCCAGCGAAGGGCGCGTCATTATGGCCGAAATTGCTGTGCAGGCGCCCCCGCTGTTTGCAGAGGTGACGAATGCGGAATTGTTGTGTGCGTTTGGCGCCGACCTTCTGCTGCTCAAGGGGATCCATTTTCAGCGGCCCGCATTGAACGGCGGAGAAGAACGTTTTGGCGCTGATCCTGTCAGCCAGGTGAAATGCCTGACGGGGCGTTTAACAGGCGTCAATTTTGAAGTCCTGCCCGCAGACGATCTCTCCAGCCCCGGCGCTTTTCTGCCTGCGCATCTGGAGGCAGTGCGGCATGCGGATTTTTACTGCCTGACCGGCTATGACAAGCCCGGGGTGACGGCCGGGCGTATGTGTCAGGCGATAGCAGCGCTCAGGGCGCAAACCAATAAGCTGATTCTGGCCGCGAAATTTTATAATTCCGGGCTGGCGCAACCCCAGGAGTATGCTGGCTATATCAGTGCAGGCGCAGATGGCGCTATCTTTTCGGCACCAGGCGGATGCCGGGGGGCATCGGAAGGACGCGTCAGCCACATTGCGCAGGCAGTGCAGTCGCTGGGAGGGCTTGCCATCACCACGCTGAGCAGTAGTCAGGAAGGTGCGGATTGTGCTACGGTGCGCGACATTGGCCTGGCCAGTAAACGTTGCGGTAGCGACATGCATAATTTTGGCGACGCAGGGGTGGCAGGCATGGCCGACCCGGAAGCGCTGAATGCCTTATCCCTCGCTATCCGTGGCCGACGGCACACCTGGGTGCGTATGGCAGCATCCCTGTCTCGTTAATTTGAGTCGGCCCTGTAAGGGGCCGTTTGCGGAGAGCGTTATGCCTAAGTATATGGAGATCTACCATGAAGTGCGGCGGCGCATTGTGGTGGGCATCTATGCTCCCGACAAAAAATTGCCCGAAGGGGCAAGGCTCGCCGCTGAATTTGAATGTAGCGAGCTAACCATCACCAAAGCGCTGGATTTGCTCGTCCGCGAGGGACTGGTGCTGCGCAAGCGTGGGCTAGGCTCGTTTGTTAAGCGCCAGATTTCTGCGGCAAGCAACTCACACCTGATAGGCACCGCGCAGCGCTGCGCCACTCAGGGGAAAACCCTTACCACTCGCGTGCAGTTATATACCGCCGTGCCTGCCTCTGCCGATATCGCGCAAAAATTGCAAATCACTGAGGGTGAACTGGTGCATGAAATCCACAGGGTACGCGTCATAGCGGAGATCCCTTCCATTGTGGAGTACACCTGGATGCCTGTCGCGCTCTTTCCTCGTCTGGCTCTGAGCCATGTTCAGCATTCCATTTACGCGTACATTACCCATGAGCTGGGGTGTACCGTCCATAGCGCACATATGAAAGTCACCGGGCGAAACGCCAGCGAGCAGGAAAGGGTGTGGCTGGAGCTGACCGAACCCACCACGCTTATTCAGGTGGAGCAGACGGCATTTCTCGATAACGGCAAGCTTTTTGAATACTCCTGCGCCCGCCATCTCTGGCATACCTTTAACTTTGAGACTGACTTTGTGCGTGTCTGACCCATAAAAAAATGGCGCTCCGAAGAGCGCCTAACAACAGTCACAAGTTGGGTTAATACAATACGTCTAAAGTTGAGGGTTGCAGTGGCATAACAGATGAAACTTAACCTTTCACACCGCCCGCCGTCAGGCCGTTGACCAGCCAGCGCTGCGCCAGCAGGAACACCACGGTAATCGGGATGGCAGAGAGTACGGCCGCTGCGGCAAAGTCGCCCCACAGGTAGTTTTGCGGGTTGAGGTATTGCTGCATACCCACGGCCAGGGTGTAACTATTTACGTCACGCAGTAACAGAGACGCGACCGGCACTTCGGTGATGGCGGCGATAAACGACAGGATAAATACCACCGCCAGGATAGGCACCGACAGCGGCAGCAGAACCAGACGGAACGCCTGCCATGGTGTCGCGCCATCCAGCGCCGCCGCTTCTTCCAGCGAGCCGTCGATGGTTTCGAAATAACCTTTGATGGTCCACACATGCAGGGCGATACCGCCAAGATAGGCGAAGATCACGCCGCCGTGGGTGTTCAGGCCGATAAACGGCACATACTGGCCCAGGCGGTCAAACAAGGCATACAACGCGACCAGAGACAGTACCGCCGGGAACATCTGGAAAATCAGCATCCCTTTCAGCAGTGAGGCCTTGCCCGGGAACTTCATACGGGCGAAGGCGTACGCACAGGTGGTGGAGAGCGTCACGATGCCGATCGCGGTGATGGTCGCCACTTTCACCGAGTTCCACAGCCACAGCAGTACCGGGAACGGCGGCGGGGTAACGCGGCCATCGGCATGCTCCACGCTGAAGCCCAGCGCGAGCTTCCAGTGCTCCCAGGAGATTTCCTCCGGGATCAGGCTGCCGGTAGCGAAGTTACCCGAACGCAGGGAGATGGCGATGACCATCAGCAGCGGGAACATGATCGCCGCAATAAAAATCAGCAGCCCTAAATGTGTCGCCAGGAGGCGCAGTTTCTGAGATTTGGGTTGTACCATAGCCATGATCGATGCCCTCCTTAGTCAAATTTCATACGTGTGGCTTTTAGGTTCACTATCGCCAGCGCGCCAACCAGCAGGAAGATCAGGGTGGCAATCGCTGCCGCCAGACCAAAGTCCTGACCGCCGCCGCCTTCAAAGGCGATGCGATAGGTGTAGCTCACGAGCAGGTCGGTATAGCCGGCTGGCGTGGTGGTACCGAGACGATCCGGGCCACCGTTGGTCAACAGCTGAATCAGCACGAAGTTGTTAAAGTTGAAGGCAAAGCTGGCAATCATCAGCGGAGTCAGCGGCTTGATGAGCAGCGGCAGCGTAATCTTAAAGAAGTTCTGGAACGGACCCGCGCCATCCATTGCCGAGGCTTCGTACAGGTCGTCGGGGATAGCCTTCAGCAGGCCCATGCACAGGATCATCATGTACGGATAACCCAGCCAGGTGTTGACGATGATAATCATCGAACGGGCGGTGGTCGGGTCGCTGAACCAGGCCGGTTTGATGCCGAACAGCGCGCTCAGCATCATGTTGATTTCACCGAAGCTCTGGTTAAACAGCCCTTTGAAAATCAGAATTGAGATAAACGACGGTACGGCATACGGCAGGATCAGCAGCACGCGGTAGATCGCTTTGCCTTTCAGGGCTTCCCACTGCACGAGGCAGGCCAGCACCATACCCACGGCAACGGTCAGGAGTACCGTCAATACGGAGAAGACCACCGTCCAGACGAAGATAGCAAAGAACGGCTTCTGGATCCCTTCGTCGGTAAACACGCGGGTAAAGTTGTCCCAGCCGATAGTCACGGTATAGCCCGGGCTGAGTTTGTCATCGCCCCAGCTGCCGTCGGCGTTTACAGACTGATAGAAACCAATATCGTTGTTCGGACGGTACTTCACGCCGCTCTGGTTATTCGTCAGCGTGCCGTCATCCGCCAGGGTATAGAGTGGCTGCGTACCGGAAAACTGGCGCAGCGAGCTCATGGTCACTTTGCTTTCATCTGGCAGCACGGCGGTGAGCTGAGTCAGCGCCTGACGGTTCTGGGTAATGATACGCAGGTTAGCGCGTTCGCCTTCCGGCAGGGCAGGGGCCTCTTTTAAGGCCAGCTTCTGCTCGCCGCCAAATTTGAAAGCGTCGGAAATATAGGTTTTGCCGCTCTCGCCGTCAGTCAGTGCTAATTTCCATTCGTCACCCGCAGGATACAAACCAAAGTTGAAGGTCTTGCCTGCCTGATAAGAACGGTCCAGAAGCACCTGAGTGGCGCGCTCTTGCGCGAGCTGGTTGGTGCTGCTGTAGTTAGTGAATGCGATAGCGATAGTACAGATCAGCGGGAACAGGACAAACAGCCCCATCCCGGCCACGCCCGGATAGACATAACGCCAGGCATATGCCTTACGGTTGGCGAAAATATACAGGCCAGCAGAGCTTAAAATCAGCGTCATGATGGCGAACAGATATTCCCCTTGTACGTACATTAAAACAACAAGGTAACCCACCAGCAGACAGAGCAGACCGATCGCTGACCACTTCAGCACGTCGCTTTGCCACCAATGTTTCTTTTTAATGACATCCATGGGGTTCTTCCTCTACAACGTTTGATCTTTTCTCCCTCTCCTGGGGGAGAGGGCCGGGGTGAGGGCGTGCGGATAGCGACAACCCTCACCCTAACCCTCTCCCAGAGGGAGAGGGGACTACGGCATTACTTAGTAATACGACCCTGCGCATCTTTCAGCGCGGCATCGACAGTCTGACGACCGCTTGCGGCGTTAATCACCGCAGTACGGGTGGCATACCAGAACGCGGCCATCTGTGGGATGTTCGGCATGATTTCGCCTTTCTGGGCGTTATCCATGGTTGCCGCGATACGTGGGTCTTTTGCCAGCTGATCCTGGAAGGATTTCAGCGCAACGGCACCCAGCGGTTTGTCCTTGTTCACTTCATC
Source organism: Enterobacter cloacae complex sp. OE43NF (assembly GCF_023544405.1). Lineage (NCBI taxonomy): Bacteria > Pseudomonadati > Pseudomonadota > Gammaproteobacteria > Enterobacterales > Enterobacteriaceae > Enterobacter > Enterobacter cloacae complex sp. OE43NF. The sequence continues at coordinate 35,204 of NZ_JAMJFW010000028.1, read as the reverse complement.
CAGACCCTGATCGGTCAGCAGGTAGTTTTCGAGGAACTCTTTCGCCAGCTCTTTGTTCGGGCTGGCGGCGTTGATACCTGCGCTCAGCACGCCAACAAACGGTTTAGACGGCTTGCCGTTGAAGGTTGGCAGCAGCGTCACGCCATAGTTGATTTTGCTCTTGTCGATGTTGGTCCAGGCCCACGGACCGTTGATGGTCATCGCGGTTTCGCCTTTGTTGAACGCCGCTTCCGCGATGGAGTAATCGGTATCCGCGTTCATGTGTTTGTTCTTGATCAGATCGACCAGGAAGGTCAGACCCGCTTTCGCACCCGCGTTGTCCACGCCCACGTCTTTGACGTCATATTTGCCGTTTTCAAACTTGAACGCGTAACCGCCATCGGCAGCAATCAGCGGCCAGGTGAAGTACGGCTCCTGCAGGTTGAACATCAGCGCGCTCTTACCTTTCGCTTTCAGCTCTTTATCCAGTTTCGGGATCTCTTCCCAGGTTTTCGGCGGGTTAGGCACCAGGTCTTTGTTATAAATCAGAGACAGGGCTTCCACTGCAATGGGATAAGCGATCAGCTTGCCGTTATAGCGAACGGCGTCCCAGGTGAACGGGAACAGTTTGTCCTGGAAGGCTTTATCAGGCGTGACTTCCGCCAGCAGGCCGGATTGTGCATAACCCCCGAAACGGTCATGCGCCCAGAAGATGATGTCCGGGCCGTCACCGGTTGCCGCAACCTGCGGGAATTTCTCTTCCAGCTTGTCCGGGTGTTCTACGGTGACTTTGATACCGGTGTCTTTTTCGAATTTTTTACCCACTTCGGCCAGGCCGTTATAGCCTTTGTCGCCGTTAATCCAGATAACCAGCTTACCTTCTTCAATTTTGGCGAGAGCCGGTGCGGAAATCATCATTGCTGCAAGGGCGGACAATGCGAAAACGCGTGCGCCAGTCTTGATCTTCATATCTGCCATCCTTTTTTGGTGATGTGCTCGTGGATACATAAGGTGGTTCAACGTCACTCAGTCTCCTTATTTGACATCCTCTTTCCATCCTCCCAACCCCTACGCCCCACCCCCGGTTTGTGTGATCTGTGTTGCATAAATTTAAGTTATGAGTGCTGGCGCACATAAAAACACGCTGAATTTTGCAGGTGGCTTCACGAATTTTGCCTCAGCCCGCCAGCTGCGGTCGCAGAGCCTGCTCTCTCATCCTCCCGCCTCCTCCCCCATAAAAAAGCCGGGGGGTGGAGGATTCGCGAAAGTAATGGATACCCCATAGTGAACTTATCTTGAATGTTTCTGTCGGTGACAGGTTGTAACGAAGGGAGAAGGGCATGGCGAGCGTACAGCTGCGTAATGTAACGAAAGCCTGGGGCGACGTAGTGGTGTCAAAAGACATCAATCTCGACATCCACGAAGGTGAATTCGTGGTGTTTGTTGGCCCATCTGGCTGCGGTAAATCAACTCTGCTGCGTATGATTGCCGGTCTTGAAACCATCACCAGCGGTGATTTGCTGATTGGTGATACCCGAATGAACGACATTCCGCCTGCCGAACGTGGCGTTGGCATGGTGTTCCAGTCTTATGCACTTTATCCCCATCTCTCCGTCGCCGAGAACATGTCCTTTGGCCTGAAGCTGGCGGGGGCGAAAAAAGAGGTGATTAACCAGCGCGTCACGCAGGTGGCGGAAGTGTTACAGCTGGCACACCTGCTGGAGCGTAAACCGAAGGCGCTTTCCGGTGGTCAGCGTCAGCGCGTCGCGATTGGCCGTACGCTGGTGGCCGAACCACGCGTCTTCCTGCTGGATGAACCGCTTTCTAACCTGGATGCCGCGCTGCGCGTCCAGATGCGTATCGAAATCTCCCGTCTGCATAAACGTCTTGGCCGCACGATGATTTACGTCACCCACGATCAGGTCGAAGCGATGACGCTGGCTGACAAAATTGTGGTGCTGGACGCAGGCCGCGTGGCACAGGTGGGTAAACCGCTGGAGCTTTATCACTATCCGGCAGACCGCTTTGTTGCGGGCTTTATTGGCTCGCCAAAGATGAACTTCCTGCCCGTCAAAGTCACGGCGACAGCCATTGAACAGGTACAGGTGGAGTTGCCAAACCGTCAGCAAGTCTGGCTACCGGTCGACAGCGCCAACGTACAGGTGGGGGCCAACATGTCCCTCGGTATTCGTCCTGAACATTTACTGCCTAGCCACATCGCCGATGTGACGCTGGAAGGTGAAGTTCAGGTCGTCGAACAACTTGGTCACGAAACACAGATTCATATCCAGATCCCCGCCATCCGTCAGAACCTGGTCTACCGCCAGAATGACGTGGTGTTGGTAGAAGAGGGTGCCACATTCGCTATCGGTTTGCCGCCAGAGCGTTGCCATCTGTTCCGCGAGGATGGCACTGCATGTCGTCGGCTGCACAAAGAGCCAGGCGTTTAAGCAATCCCAAAAGAAGACACGAAACCGACAGGTCAAGTGTTCAAAGAAAAGCAATGATCTCAGGAGATAGAATGATGATTACTCTGCGCAAAGTCCCTCTGGCACTCGCCATTGCGGCAGGCATTATGTCTGCCCAGGCAGGCGCTGTAGACTTTAAAGGTTATGCTCGTTCCGGCATTGGCTGGACCGGGAGTGGCGGTGAACAACAATGTTTTGCAACGACGGGTACTGGCGGTACTAAATATCGTCTCGGTAACGAATGTGAAACCTATGCTGAATTGAAACTGGGCCAGGAAGTGTGGAAAGAGGGCGACAAGAGCTTCTATTTCGACACTAACGTAGCGTATTCCGTTTCTCAGCAGAACGACTGGGAATCCACCAGCCCGGCCTTCCGTGAAGCTAACGTGCAGGGTAAAAACCTGATTGAGTGGCTGCCAGGCTCCACCATCTGGGCCGGTAAGCGCTTCTATCAGCGTCATGACGTTCACATGATCGACTTCTACTACTGGGACATCTCAGGTCCTGGTGCCGGTATTGAAAACATCGATCTGGGTTTTGGTAAACTCTCTCTGGCAGCTACCCGCTCTTCTGAATCAGGCGGTTCTGCAACCTTCGCCGATCGTGATGCCAACGGCGATCGTGTTTATGACAACATTGTACCTAACGACGTCTTCGACGTGCGTTTAGCCGGTCTGGAAACTAACCCGGGCGGTACGCTGGAGCTGGGCGTTGACTATGGTCACACCAACATTCCTGACGACTACTACCTGCAGCCTGGCGCTTCTAAAGATGGCTGGTTGTTCACTGCTGAACACACCCAGAGCATGATGAAGGGCTTCAACAAGTTCGTACTGCAGTACGGTACGGATTCCATGACCTCTAACGGCAAAGGTATTCCACAGGGCGGTAGCGTTGATAACGATGGCTCCATGTGGCGTGTGCTGGACCACGGTGCAATCACCCTGGCAGACCGTTGGGACCTGATGTACGTCGGTATGTACCAGAACATCGATCGTGACAACAACAACGGTACCGAGTGGTGGACCGTGGGTGTTCGTCCGATGTTCAAATGGACGCCAATCATGAGCACCCTGCTTGAAGTGGGCTACGACAACGTCAAATCTCAGAGAACTGACGAGAAGAACAGCCAGTACAAAATCACCCTGGCACAACAATGGCAGGCAGGCGACAGCATCTGGTCCCGTCCGGCTATCCGTGTCTTCGCAACTTACGCGAAGTGGGATGAGAAATGGGGTTATGCAAATAGCGGCAGCGATCAGGCTGCAGGCTACACCCCTGGCGTCGCGTATAACGACACTTCTGCACGTACCTTCAGCCGTGGCGACAACGATGAGTGGACCTTCGGCGCCCAGATGGAAATCTGGTGGTAATTCGTTAGACCTGACGTAATGACCTGAAAAGAGGGGCGTAAGCCCCTCTCTCCTTAGGGTGCTGCGCGCTATTGCCTGGCCACCGCAGTGCTCACGCTATCAGAGGTAATAACAATGAAAATGAAGAAAAGTCTCGTCGCGCTGTGCCTCTCTGCGGGGCTGTTAGCCTGTGTTCCGGCCGTCTCCTTTGCAGACGTGAATTTCGTGCCACAAAATACCAGTGCTGCGCCCGCTATCCCGGCAGCGGCACTCCAGCAACTGACATGGACGCCGGTTGATCAATCCAAAACGCAGTCGACTCAGCTCTCTATGGGGGGCCAACAACTGAACGTGCCGGGAATTTCTGGCCCCGTTGCGGCTTATAGCGTACCGGCGAACATTGGTGAATTGACCCTGACGCTGACCAGTGAAGTAAACAAACAGACCAGTGTGTTTGCGCCAAACGTCTTGATCCTCGATCAAAACATGACGCCATCGGCGTTCTTCCCAAGCGACTATTTTAGCTATCAGGAACCGGGCGTAATGAGTGCGGACCGCCTGGAAGGCGTTATGCGCCTGACACCTGCTCTGGGTCAGCAAAAGATTTACGTGCTGGTATTCACAACAGAGAAAGATTTGCAGCAGACAACAAAGCTGGTTGACCCGGCGAAAGCTTATGCCAAAGGCACCGGTAACTCTGTCCCGGATATTCCGGATCCGCTTGCCCGCCATACCACTGATGGCCTGGTCAAACTGAAAGTTTCCACCAACAGCGCTTCCAGCGTACTCGTTGGCCCACTGTTTGGCTCGTCTGGTCCTGGTCCGGTGACTGTGGGGAATACCGCTGCACCTGTTTATACCGCGCCAGCGGCTACGGCAGCCGCGACCGCAGCCCCAGCTCCGGCGAAGAAAGCTGAGCCGGTACTGAACGACACCGAAGAATACTTCAACAACGCCATTAAGCAGGCGGTGAAGCGCGGCGATGTCGATAAAGCGCTGAAACTGCTTGATGAAGCCGAACGTTTAGGTTCAACCACTGCCCGTTCCACCTTTATCAGCAGTGTAAAAGGCAAGGGGTAACCGTTTCCCCACAGTGCTGATTTGTTAGTAGTTTAGTGCGCCTGAGTGGGCGCACTTTTTTTCGTGCCGCTCGCGCTGTTGCACCATTGTTGCGATAGTGATCGCTAAATAACGTTTGACCGCCCTCAATGCGCTTTTCTGCGATACAATGCCATTACGTTATGTATCGGAGAGTCCGGCATGTCACACCCTGCGCTAACGCAACTGCGTTCGCTGCGCTATTTCGACCAAATACCTGCGCTTGACCCGCAGCAGCTTGACTGGTTGCTGCTGGAAGATTCCATGACTAAACGTTTTGAGCAACAGGGCAAGACGGTTACGGTGACAATGATTCAGGAAGGGTTTGTCACCTCCGCTGACATTGCCAGTGAGCTGCCGCTGTTACCAAAAGAAGAACGCTACTGGTTGCGTGAAATTCTGCTCTGCGCGGATGGTGAGCCGTGGCTCGCCGGACGAACCGTGGTGCCTGAATCCACCCTTTCCGGGCCAGAGCTGGCACTGCAACGGCTGGGAAATACCCCGCTCGGGCGGTATCTTTTTACCTCGTCTGAACTTACCCGGGATTTTATTGAAATTGGACGCGATGCCGAACTGTGGGGACGTCGTTCCCGTCTTCGCCTGAGCGGTAAACCGTTAATACTGACGGAGCTTTTTTTACCGGCATCGCCGTTGTACTGAGAGGAAGAAAAAAATGGAGTGGAGCCTGACGCAGAACAAGCTGCTGGCCTATCACCGCTTAATGCGTACCGATAAACCCATCGGCGCGCTACTGCTGTTGTGGCCGACATTATGGGCGCTATGGGTGGCGACGCCGGGCGTTCCACCGCTGTGGATCCTGGGCGTGTTTGTGGCCGGTGTCTGGCTGATGCGTGCGGCGGGCTGTGTGGTCAATGACTACGCCGATCGTAAATTCGACGGACATGTGAAACGGACAGCCAATCGTCCGTTACCCAGCGGGCAGATCACAGAGAAAGAGGCCCGTGTGCTGTTCATCGTGCTGGTGCTGCTCTCCTTCCTGCTGGTGTTAACCCTCAACACCATGACCATCCTGCTTTCCGTTGCGGCCCTCGCGCTGGCATGGGTCTACCCGTTTATGAAACGCTATACCCATCTGCCGCAGGTGGTGCTCGGCGCGGCGTTTGGCTGGTCGATCCCAATGGCGTTTGCGGCGGTCAGCGAGTCGGTACCGCTGAGCTGCTGGCTGATGTTCCTGGCGAACATTCTCTGGGCCGTGGCTTATGACACGCAATATGCGATGGTTGACCGCGATGACGATCTGAAAATTGGCATTAAATCGACCGCCATTCTGTTTGGTCGTCACGACAAGCTGATTATCGGTATCCTGCAGGCCGCGGTGCTGGCGCTGATGGTGGCGATTGGCCGCCTGAACGGGCTCAACTGGGAGTTTTACTGGTCAGTGCTGGTGGCGGGTCTGCTGTTTGCTTATCAGCAAAAGCTAATCGCAAAGCGTGAGCGTGACGCCTGTTTTAAAGCGTTTATGAATAATAACTACGTGGGCCTGGTGCTGTTCCTGGGGCTGGCGATGAGCTATTTTGGCTGAAAAAAAGCCCGGTGACGCTGAAGCTTACCGGGCCTGCATGATATGAAGCGTCAGATTGTGAGCCGGGTAAGGCGAAGCCGCCACCCGGCTTTTTCACATCACTCGCCCTGCGTCGCACTCTCAATCGTCAAACGCACGTCGGAGGTAATCAGCTCTGCCAGCATCTGATACACCTTCAGCGTCTCTTCCGGCTCGGCATCGCCCGTGTCGCTAATGAACCCTTCATCACGCAGCGTCAGTACCAGTGAACTGAAGACCGCTTTGTCGAAGAATTCCGGGGCGTTGATGCCGTGCAGAACGGAAAGGCGCTGTGCCAGCGTCCGGCTCTCTTTCTCCAGCGTACCGCGGTTAATGGATGGGTTCGCGCTCAGCAGCCAGAAGGTGATAGCGTAGCGCTGCAGCGTTTCTCGCGCACCCGCCGCCAGCAGTTGCAGCGTACGGGAGCGTGACGGATTGATATGCAGCTCGTCGTTAACAACGGTAATCAGCCCCTGACGACGCAGCTCCTCGGTCATTTTATCCAGCTCAATCGCCAGCTCATCCTTGCTCCAGCGCAGGAACAGCTCTGCTTTCAGCATCGGATAGAGCGTCTCCACGTGACGCAGCAGCTCCTGACGAGAAATACGGCGATGCTGGGTAATGATCGCCGCCATCAGCGACGGCAGCATCAGCATATGCGCGATATTGTTACGATAGTAGGTCATCAGCACCGCCTGTTCGCGCGGGAGAATGATGATGTCGCCAATCGTATCTTTCTCGACTTCAAACTTGTTCATTTGCAGCGCATGGTCGATCAGCTCGCTCGCCGTGCTGGCAGGCGTCGTTGAATCCACCGAGTAGGGAACGTTGCGCATCAGGTCAAGATAGCAATCCAGCTGCTCCGTAAGCTGTTCACGGGTCAGGGAGCGTTGACGTGACGCCAGCAGCGCCGTACAGCAGAGGTTCATGGCGTTTGCGGCACCGGCGTTGTTAATACGCACCATCAGCTCAGCCGCGATACCGTTAACCGTTGGCGTCAGCCAGGCTGGACGCACCGCTTCGATAGGATCGATAGACTCGCGCCAATCGGGAACATGGTTGTTCAGATACGTCATCAACGGCATCGGCTCGCCGAAGTTTACGTAGCCCTGACCAAGATTACGTAGCTTGCTCAGCCCACGCAGCATCTGCGGCAGGCTCTCTTTCTCTTTAGTCGCCCCGCGTAGCTCTTTGGCGTAAGTCCCCACTTCCATGACGTGCTCATAGCCAATGTAAATGGGCACCAGCGTGATGGGACGAGTGCCGCCGCGCAGCATCGCCTGGATGGTCATCGACAGCGTGCCGGTTTTCGGATCCAGCAGACGGCCGGTTCGTGAACGTCCCCCCTCCACGAAGTACTCAACGGAATAACCGCGGCTGAACAGCTCGCCCAGATATTCACGGAATACGGTGGAGTAGAGCTTGTTGCCCTTAAAGGTACGACGAATGAAGAACGCCCCCAGGCGGCGGAAAATCGGGCCTGCTGGCCAGAAGTTCAGGTTGATACCGGCTGCGATGTGCGGTGGCACCAGCCCCTGGTGATAGAGCACATACGAGAGGAGCAGGTAGTCCATGTGGCTGCGGTGGCAGGGCACATAAACAATTTCATGGCCGTCATGCGCCAGTTGGCGAACGCGCTCGGCGTTATGGACGTTAATGCCCTGATAGAGGCGGTTCCATGTAAAGCCCAGGATGCGGTCAGAAAGACGGATCATCTCATAGGAGAAGTTCGCGGCAATCTCTTCCATCAGCGCAATGGCGTTCTGCTGTGCTTTTTCATGAGAAATCTTTTTACTGCGCGCTTCGTCTTCAACAGCACGAGCGATCGCTTTGGAAGCCAGCAGCTTGTTGAAGAGATCCTGACGCGCCGGAAGGCGAGGGCCAACGGCGGCCAGACGCTGACGAGCGAAATGCATGCGCGCCACGCGCGCCAGTTTTTGCGCGATGATCTTATCGGTGCCGTGCTCGTCGGCCATCCGGCGTAGCGAGACGGAAGGGGAGAAGCGCACAAAGCTGTCGCGCCCCAGCCAGGAGACGGCGAAGAATTTCTGGATGCCATTAAGCATGCGTAACGGTGGGTTCTCTTCCCCTTTTTCGCGGCCCGGACGACGACCAAACATCACCGACACCGGCACCATCTGCACATCCAGATCGGGATTGCTGCGATGCAGGTCGAGATAGTCGTGGAACAGCTTAATGGACTCTTCTTTTGGCGTGTAATAGGTAAACACGCGTGGCCCACCGTGAATGAACACGTATCGCGGCAACAGCGTACCGTCGACTTCTAACGGTTCAAGCGGGTCAGGTAAATCATGCGCCAGACACTGGGCGCGAAGCGTCAGCAAGTCTGCCTTCGAGTTGTAAGGCAAAACATACATAATAGGGCGCGACGTATCGAGCCCCAATTCCAGCGCGGGTTCTGCTGGGATAGACTTACTTTTTACCAGGACGCTTAATGGTAAATTAAGTAATTTGTAGTAAATTCGTGGCCAGCCAGACATAAACGATGTAAAGCCTCTGGTTAATAATGCAATTGCGGCGCAAGGATAACAGAAAGCGCGCGAAATTACTGTTGTTACCCGTCATACTTCAGGCTACAGCGCAACACGTTGCGCCTCCTGTTATTGACGCTATTTCAAATAAAAGGTTCTTTTAATGGCCAATAATACCACTGGGTTAACCCGTATCATTAAAGCTGCTGGCTATTCCTGGAAAGGTTTTCGCGCCGCTTGGGTCAACGAAGCCGCGTTTCGCCAGGAGGGTGTCGCCGCGATTGTCGCGGTGATTATCGCCTGTTTCCTTGATGTTGATGCCATTACCCGCGTGCTTCTGATCGGCTCCGTGCTGTTGGTGATGATAGTGGAAATTCTTAATAGCGCTATTGAGGCCGTTGTGGACCGTATTGGCTCTGATTTTCACGAACTTTCTGGCCGGGCAAAAGACATGGGCTCTGCTGCCGTGTTGCTGGCGATTATCACTGCGGTCATCACCTGGGTCACGCTGCTTTGGTCACATTTCCGATGAGCCTCGAGGAATAATTAAGCCCCTGGTTTTTTGTGCAGTTTTTGGTTCCAAAATCGCCTTTGACTGTATATACTCACAGCATAACTGTATATACACCCAGGGGGCGGAATGAAAGCGTTAACGACCAGGCAGCAAGAGGTGTTTGATCTCATTCGGGATCATATCGGCCAGACGGGTATGCCACCCACGCGTGCGGAAATCGCGCAGCGTCTGGGCTTCCGTTCTCCGAACGCTGCCGAGGAACACCTGAAAGCGCTGGCGCGTAAAGGCGTAATTGAGATTGTATCGGGTGCTTCACGCGGTATCCGCCTGCTGGTGGAAGAAGAGACGGGCATTCCGCTGGTGGGGCGCGTCGCGGCAGGTGAACCTCTGCTGGCGCAACAGCATATTGAAGGCCACTATCAGGTTGATCCGGGCATGTTCAAGCCGAGCGCGGATTTCCTGCTGCGTGTAAGCGGTATGTCCATGAAAGACATCGGTATTCTTGACGGCGATCTGCTTGCGGTACATAAAACGCAAGACGTGCGTAACGGCCAGGTTGTGGTGGCGCGCATCGATGATGAAGTCACCGTTAAACGCCTGAAAAAGCAAGGTAATACGGTTCAGCTGCTGCCGGAAAACAACGAGTTTTCCCCCATTGTGGTAGACCTCCGCGAACAAAACTTCTCTATCGAGGGGCTGGCGGTAGGGGTCATTCGCAACGGAGAATGGCTGTAATCTCATCCTGACAGGCTACGGATCTGCCGTGGCCTGATTCCTTATCCACTCCCGGTATTTTTTCATGTCACTGCTTACGGCATCCGATAAGGCATTGTGGCGTCTTGCACTGCCGATGATTTTTTCCAATATCACCGTTCCTCTGCTGGGGCTGGTGGATACGGCAGTTATTGGTCACCTTGATTCACCCATCTATCTGGGCGGCGTGGCGATTGGCGCGACGGCGACCAGCTTCCTTTTTATGCTCCTGCTCTTTTTGCGCATGAGTACCACCGGGCTTACGGCGCAGGCGTACGGTGCTAAAGATCCTTTGCGTCTGGCGCGCGCGCTGGTTCAGCCGTTAATTCTGGCGCTTGGGGCAGGCGCGTTAATCGCTATATTACGTACCCCACTGATTGATCTGGCGCTGCATATCGTTGGCGGCAGCGAGGCGGTACTGGAGCAGGCACGACGCTTCCTGGAAATTCGCTGGCTCAGCGCGCCCGCGTCGCTGGCTAATCTGGTTCTGCTGGGGTGGTTACTCGGCGTGCAGTATGCCCGCGCGCCCGTGATCCTGCTGGTGGTAGGCAACCTCCTCAACATCGTGCTCGATCTCTGGCTGGTGATGGGCCTGCACATGAACGTGCAGGGTGCGGCACTGGCGACGGCGATTGCCGAATACGGGACGTTTATCCTCGGTCTGTGGATGGTCTGGCGGGTGCTTGTCATGCGGGGGATTTCCCTTGCTCTGCTCAAGAGTGCATGGCGAGGCAATATCCGCACCCTGTTGGCGCTTAATCGCGACATTATGCTGCGCTCACTGCTGCTGCAGCTCTGTTTCGGCGCACTGACGGTCTTTGGCGCCCGGCTTGGGCCAGATATCGTCGCGGTGAATGCCGTTCTGATGACGCTGCTGACCTTTACCGCCTATGCACTGGATGGCTTTGCCTATGCTGTGGAAGCGCATTCCGGCCAGGCATACGGCGCACGTGAAAGTGGTCAGTTGCGGGATGTCTGGCGGGCGGCCTGTCGGCAGTCGGGGCTGGTGGCGCTGGCGTTCGCGCTGATTTACGCCTGTTTTGGCGAACAGATTATTGCGTTACTCACCTCCCTTCCTGCACTGCGCGAGCTGGCAAGCCATTACCTTATCTGGCAGGTCATTTTGCCGGTGGTGGGGGTCTGGTGCTATCTGCTGGACGGTATGTTTATCGGCGCGACGCGAGGAGCGGAGATGCGTAACAGTATGGCGGTGGCGGCGGCTGGTTTTGCCCTGACGCTGCTCACGCTCCCCTGGCTGGGTAACCATGGTTTATGGCTCTCCCTGGCGGTCTTTCTCGCGTTGCGAGGCCTGTCACTGGGCTTTATCTGGCACCGGCACTGGCAAAACAATACCTGGCTTCCTTCCCGCAACGATATATCGTGACGGTTAAAGATTCCGAATATGAAATCAACTGCCGAATCCTTAACTACAATTATTATCACGTCCAGCAGAAAAGAACGTAACGGACGTTACGACCCGACGCTTAACTAAGAGGACACGATGATGAATAAAGACGAAATCGGCGGCAACTGGAAGCAGTTCAAAGGTAAAGCGAAAGAACAGTGGGGTAAGCTGACGGATGACGATATGACGGTCATCGAAGGTAAACGCGATCAGCTTGTCGGTAAAATTCAGGAACGCTACGGTTACGAGAAAGACCAGGCGGAAAAAGAGGTCGGCGACTGGGAAAAACGCAACGACTACCGTTGGTAACCGTGTGATACCCGACAGTACAAGGAAGTACTCCCTGAGGGCGGCCATGGGCCGCCTTTGTTTTGGCTGTTAACGCGGCTTTTTCTTTACGAGGATAGAGTGGTCATGGTGGCACGCGTCCTGATGCCGACAGGCCTCCACTTCTACACACGCAGAGCATAATCCGTGTGCTTCAATGACGTTATGGCGCAAGGCAAAGCCCATTCTGGCCGCCAGCGTATGCATAATATCTTCTACGCCTTCCGCCCCTTCTTCTTTCACCACGCCACAACGGTCGCAGATAAACATGGCCGACGTATGGGTTGGCTGGTCAAAAAGATGACACAACACATAACTGTTTGTGGATTCGACCTTGTGTACAAACCCTTGTTCCAGCAGAAAATCTAGCGCACGATAGACCGTAGGCGGTTTAGCCTGTGGCTCGCTTTCGCGCAGCAGGTCGAGCAGGTCGTATGCGCTGATGGCGCCCTGCTGCAGGGTCATCAGACGCAAGACTTCAAGGCGCTGCGGAGTCAGGCGCACATTGCGTTGCGCGCACAGCTTCTCTGCCTGCGCTAACAGCTCTTTTGTGGACTTATCCATTTAGCACCTCGGATGTTATAGGCTGGAAAACCCTCACTTTACCATGTTCTGGTAAAAACGCCGAGATCCGCCAGGCTGTGCTATACCTGACCCATCGCAAACCGGGAAATTAATGATGAAAAAACCTGACTGTATTCGGCACTGGCGAGACGTGGAAGAGCCAGATAATTCAACCTATCCCGACAGCAACGAGCTTTTCTCCATCGGTGCACCGCTGGCTCGTCACCTGGGGCTCAGGCGAATCGGTATTCACCACGAGCGTTTGCCGCCCGGGCGTCGAACCTCCTATCCCCACGCGGAAAGCGACGAAGAAGAGTTCATCTATGTGCTGGAAGGGTATCCGGAAGCCTGGATTAACGGCTATTTGTGGAAGCTTGAACCCGGCGACAGCGTAGGGTTTCCTGCTGGCACCGGCGTCTGCCATACCTTTATTAATAACACCGAAGAAGAGGTGCGATTACTGGTCGTTGGCGAGGCTAACAAGAAGCACAACCGAATCTACTATCCGCTTAATCCGGAGTATGCCGCCACGCGTGAAGATCGCTGGGTTGATCATCCCCCTCAGTTCTTTGGGCCGCACGATGGAAAACCTGGGAAAAAATAATTTCCTCTTCTATAAATATTGAGGGCCGTCACAAATAACAACAGGCCTGTCCGGAGTTTTACTTAAGGAAATAGCGGGTCTTTTTGTACTTATTCACAGCAATAGTTCGTTCCTGTTTGGGTGATAACAAACAGGGTGATGTTATTAACGACAATAAGACGAGCATACTGTGAAAAAACATTTTAAATTTTCGGTGGTTAGCATCGCTGTCTCCCTGTTTATGGCAAATCAGGCGGGAGCAGCCAATACCTGGACAGAATCACGTAGCGACGCAATGGGTGGCACGGGCGTCGCTTCGGGCAGCTATGGCAGCGGGGCGTTAATCAACCCCGCGTTATTGGCAAAGGCGAAACCGGACGATGATGTGACGGTTATTTTACCGTCCGTCGGCGTGCAGGTAACGGATGAAGACAATCTTCAGGATGAGATTGATACCATCAACGATAAAATCAATCACTATAAGGATGTGGTTGATAGCCTGACCCCCATCGAAGTGATTACCAACCCGCTGGGCTCAATCGATCAGTTTCAGGGAGCGGCAAAAGATCTTGCCGATGAACTGGACTATCTCAAAGGCAAAACCGCACGCGCTACGGCAGGCGCGGGGATTGCGGTGAGTATCCCTAACGATGTGCTCTCCGTGGCCTTTATGGCGAAAGGCTATGCCCACGGGCGCGTCAGCTCTTCCATCGATCAGCAAGATATTGATTACCTGCGCAGTATCCAAAACAGCGATGCGGTGGCGGCGGGCGTGGCACTGGATGCGGCGCTAAACGGTACCGATCAAATCACGAAAAACCTTAACTCTACGGCGTCTGGCCGGGCGGCAATTGTCTCCGATTATGGTGTTGCCATTGCCCGTCAGTTCGATCTGGGTGGCGTCCCGGTTTCCCTTGGCGTCACGCCAAAACTGCAGAAAACCTGGATCTACAACTACACCACCTCAATTTACGATTACGACAGTAACAAGTGGAACGACAGCCGCTACCGGAAAGACGATACCGGCTTTAACGTGGATGCCGGTATCGCGGCCGATTTCGGCGAGCATTGGACGGTCGGGGTGAGCGGGCAAAACCTGATGTCGCGCGATATCGACACCAAGGACATTCGCATCCGCAACGGGCGCACGGGGGAAGTGGTGAGCTATAAAGACACCTATCAAATCCGTCCGCTGGTGACGGCCGGTGCCGCCTGGCACAACGATCTGGTGACCCTGACCGCCGATGGCGATCTGACAGAAACCAAAGGCTTTAAAAGCGAAGATACCTCGCAGTATGTTGGCGTGGGTGCGGAAGTGACGCCGCTAAGCTGGCTGGCCGTGCGGGCGGGTTATCGTGCCGATATGAAAGGGAATGACAGTAACGTCTTTACCGGTGGTGTTGGTTTTGCACCGTTTAACACGGTCCACGTCGACCTGATGGGGCTCTACGGTGAAGATGAAACCTGGGGCGCAGGTGCACAGTTGAGTATGACGTTCTAAAGGGCACCGGAGGCGTTGCGCCTCCGGCTTTTCTTTATGCTATAGTAGCGCCCCTTTTCCACCAGATGCTTAAAACTTCGCCATGTCGTCAGAACACCAGACTGCCTTTCCCGCACACCGTTTCTCCATTGCGCCCATGCTCGACTGGACGGACAGACACTGCCGCTATTTCCTGCGCCAGCTCTCCCGCCATACGCTGCTGTACACCGAAATGGTCACCACCGGTGCAATTATTCACGGTAAGGGCGACTATCTGGCGTACAGCGAAGAAGAGCATCCGGTTGCCCTGCAGCTGGGTGGCAGCGATCCGGCTGCGCTGGCGCACTGTGCGAAGCTGGCAGAAGAACGTGGCTACGACGAAATTAACCTTAACGTTGGCTGTCCGTCCGATCGCGTGCAAAACGGCATGTTCGGCGCCTGTCTGATGGGGAACGCACAGCTGGTAGCGGACTGCATCAAGGCGATGCGTGATGTGGTCTCCATTCCGGTGACGGTGAAGACCCGTATCGGTATTGATGACCAGGACAGCTACGAATTCTTGTGTGATTTCATCAATACGGTTGCCGGAAAGGGCGAGTGCGAGATGTTTATCATCCATGCGCGTAAAGCCTGGCTCTCTGGCCTTAGCCCGAAAGAGAACCGTGAAATTCCGCCGCTGGACTACCCGCGTGTGTATCAACTGAAGCGGGACTTCCCGCACCTGACCATGTCGATCAACGGTGGTATCAAGTCGCTCGACGAGGCCAAAACACATCTGGCGCATATGGATGGCGTGATGGTCGGTCGCGAGGCATATCAGAATCCGGGTATTCTGACGACGGTCGATCGCGAGATCTTCGGCGTTGAAGGCGCAGACACTGACCCGGTTGCCGTGGTGCGGGCCATGTATCCGTACATTGAACGTGAGCTGAGTAACGGCACTTACCTCGGCCATATCACGCGTCATATGCTTGGCCTGTTCCAGGGGATCCCGGGCGCACGCCAGTGGCGTCGCTATCTGAGCGAGAACGCGCATAAAGCTGGCGCGGATATCGAAGTGCTGGAACAGGCGCTACGCCTGGTTGCAGATAAACGATAAATCTCGCTAAAAATTCGTCAAATTCACCACGCCCCGCACAGCCTTGCGGGGCGTTTTGCTTTTATAACAACACGTTAGAGTTGGCATGGATCTTGTAATGATTGCGACATCATTCGGGAACTCATGGGAGAGAACCATGCTGGAACTGCTTTTTGTGATTGGCTTTTTTGTCATGCTGTTAGCCACCGGCGTGTCGCTGCTCGGCATTCTGGCAGCGCTTGTGGTAGCGACAGTGGTCATGTTTATTGGCGGATTATTTGCCCTGACGATCAAACTTCTGCCGTGGCTGCTGCTGGCCGTTGCGGTGGTGTGGGTTATACGGGCGATTAAATCACCAAAACTGCCCACTTATCAGCGTAATAACCGCTTTCGTTACTAAGGTATTGAGGGGTTCGTCACATACCTGCAACTTTTCCGGCGGCATTGCTTAGAACGGAATAGGATTTACTTATCGAATCTGTCACTATGGCTGCCGCTAAAGAATTCATCGAGCTGTACCCTACATACAGCCGAACTAAAAAAAGAAAGGGCTTCCTCAGGGAAGCCCAATTTCTTTTATGGGATCAGGGAATTAACAGGCTTGACCCCTGCGTTGACCGGCTCTCCAGCACCTCATGCGCACGTTGTGCATCGCTTAGCGCGTACTTTTGCGCATCTGCCACATCCACTTTGATGACCCCGCTGGCAATCAGCGAGAACAGTTCGTTACTGGCTTCGAGCAACTCTTCGCGATTGGTGATGTAGCCCTGCAGGGATGGACGAGTGACATACAGCGAGCCTTTCTGGTTCAGAATACCCAGATTCACACCGGTCACCGCGCCTGACGCGTTACCGAAGCTCACCATCAGACCGCGGCGCTGCAGGCAGTCCAGAGACGCTTCCCAGGTATCTTTCCCTACCGAGTCATATACCACGCGCACTTTTTTGCCGCCGGTTACCTCTTTTAAGCGTTCAACGATGCTCTCTTCCCGGTAGTTAATCACCTGCCAGGCGCCGGCCTGCAGCGCGCGCTGGGCTTTTTGCGCGCTCCCCACGGTGCCGATCAGTTTTGCGCCTAACGCTTTGGCCCACTGGCAGGCGATGAGCCCTACGCCGCCCGCAGCCGCATGGAACAGGAACTGCTCGTCGGGTTTGATTTCATAGGTTTTGCGCAGCAGATAATAGACCGTCAGCCCTTTCAGGAAGGAGGCCGCGGCCTGTTCAAACGAAATGGCATTGGGCAGGAGGGCAACTTTGTCAGCCGGGACGTTGTGCACGGAGCTGTAAGCGCCCAGCGCCGATTGCGCATACACCACGCGATCGCCTTCTTTAATATGCTTAACGGCGCTGCCCACTTTGCTGACCACGCCCGCCGCCTCGGTACCCAGACCGCTCGGCAGTGACGGCGGTGGATAAAGGCCGCCGCGAATATAGGTGTCGATGTAGTTAATGCCGATGGCTTTATTTTCAACCTGCACTTCATTTTCGCCAGGCGCGGCGGGGGTAAACTCCACCGCGTTGAGTACGTCAGGGCCACCATGCTTGTGAAATTCAATACGTGTTGCCATGCTTCCTCCAGAATGTGGTAATCTTTCGACCCACTCTTTATCTCGGTAACTCCATTCACTATGGCAGGAAACAAACCCTTCAACAAACAGACTGAACCTCGTGAGCGTGATTTTCAGGTCGCCGGGTTAAAAGTCCCGCCGCACTCGATTGAAGCGGAACAGTCGGTGTTGGGCGGTTTAATGCTGGATAACGAGCGCTGGGACGACGTCGCCGAGCGCGTCGTGTCCGACGATTTCTACACCCGCCCGCACCGCCACATCTTCACCGAAATGGCGCGCCTGCAGGAGTCTGGTAGCCCGATTGACCTGATTACGCTCGCGGAATCGCTGGAGCGGCAGGGGCAACTGGACAGCGTTGGCGGTTTTGCTTATTTAGCAGAACTGTCGAAAAACACGCCAAGTGCAGCGAACATTAGCGCTTATGCGGACATCGTTCGCGAACGCGCCGTTGTTCGTGAGATGATCTCGGTCGCGAATGAAATCGCCGAAGCGGGCTTTGATCCGCAGGGTCGCACCAGCGAAGACCTGCTCGATCTCGCGGAATCCCGCGTCTTTAAAATTGCTGAAAGTCGCGCCAATAAAGACGAAGGCCCAAAAAACATCGCCGATGTGCTCGATGCCACCGTCGCCCGTATTGAACAGCTCTTCCAGCAGCCGCACGATGGCGTAACCGGAGTTAACACCGGCTATGACGATCTCAATAAGAAAACCGCAGGCCTGCAGCCGTCGGATTTGATTATCGTCGCCGCGCGTCCGTCGATGGGTAAAACCACCTTTGCGATGAACCTCGTCGAAAACGCGGCGATGTTGCAGGATAAGCCGGTCTTAATCTTCAGTCTGGAGATGCCATCAGAGCAGATCATGATGCGTTCTCTGGCGTCGCTTTCTCGTGTGGATCAGACCCGTATCCGTACCGGTCAGCTCGACGATGAGGACTGGGCGCGTATCTCCGGCACCATGGGGATCCTGCTGGAAAAACGTAACATCTATATCGATGACTCCTCCGGCCTGACGCCGACAGAAGTGCGCTCCCGTGCGCGCCGTATCGCCCGCGAGCATGGCGGTATTGGCCTTATCATGATCGACTACCTTCAGCTGATGCGCGTGCCGTCGCTCTCCGATAACCGTACGCTGGAGATTGCGGAAATTTCCCGCTCGCTCAAGGCATTAGCCAAAGAGCTGCATGTGCCTGTCGTGGCGCTCTCGCAGCTTAACCGTTCCCTGGAACAACGTGCCGACAAACGCCCGGTCAACTCCGACCTGCGTGAATCCGGCTCCATCGAGCAGGATGCCGACTTAATCATGTTCATCTACCGTGATGAGGTTTATCACGAGAACAGCGACCTGAAAGGGATCGCCGAAATTATTATCGGTAAACAACGTAACGGCCCTATCGGTACGGTACGTCTGACCTTTAACGGACAGTGGTCGCGTTTCGACAACTATGCCGGTCCTCAATATGATGATGAGTAATTTCTAAGGAAATCAAATGCAAGCGGCAACTGTTGTGATTAACCGCCGCGCTCTGCGACACAACCTGCAACGTCTGCGTGAACTGGCTCCCGCCAGTAAACTTGTTGCAGTCGTGAAAGCGAACGCTTACGGACACGGTCTTCTTGAGACCGCGCGAACGCTCCCCGATGCCGACGCCTTTGGCGTTGCCCGTCTTGAAGAAGCCCTCCGCCTGCGCGCGGGGGGGATCACCCAACCGATTTTGCTGCTCGAAGGCTTTTTTGAGGCTGCAGACCTGCCGACCATTGCAGACCAGCATCTGCATACGGCGGTACACAACGAAGAACAGCTTTCCGCCCTCGAAACCGCTGAACTGAGCGAGCCAGTCACCGTCTGGATGAAGCTCGACACGGGCATGCACCGTCTGGGTGTACGTCCGGAACACGCGCAGACGTTTTATCAGCGTCTGTGCCAGTGCAAAAATGTCCGCCAGCCGGTAAATATTGTCAGCCATTTTGCCCGGGCTGATGAGCCTGACTGCGGCGCTACTGAACAACAACTCGACATCTTTAACACCTTCTGCGAAGGCAAGCCGGGGATGCGCTCTATCGCGGCCTCCAGTGGCATTCTGCTGTGGCCGCAGTCGCACTTCGACTGGGCGCGTCCGGGGATTATTCTTTACGGCGTATCGCCGCTGGAGAACAGACCCTGGGGGCCGGACTTTGGCTTCCAGCCGGTGATGTCCCTGGTGTCTAAGCTGATTGCGGTGCGTGAGCACAAGGCGGGGGAACCGGTGGGTTACGGCGGCACCTGGACCAGCGAGCGTGACACCCGGCTGGGTGTGGTGGCGATGGGGTATGGCGACGGTTATCCACGTGCTGCGCCGTCCGGTACGCCGGTTCTGGTCAATGGCCGCGAAGTGAAGATTGTCGGTCGCGTGGCGATGGACATGATTTGCGTAGATCTCGGCCCCGATGCCCAGGATAAAGCGGGCGACGATGTGGTGATGTGGGGTGACGGTTTGCCCGTCGAACGCATCGCGGAAATCACGAAAGTGAGTGCTTACGAACTTATAACACGCCTGACATCAAGGGTGGCGATGAAGTACATCGATTAAACTACTGTGAATGCCGGGGGGGCAGCGTTGCCTGACCCGGCATGGAACAGGTTAAACGCTCGATCTTCTGTCATATCCGGTTTATTGTTGAATTCCCTGCCTCATCGAATTCCGGAGAACCATCGCGTGTTTCAGAAAGTTGACGCCTACGCCGGCGACCCCATTCTCTCCTTAATGGAGCGTTTCAAAGAAGATCCTCGCAGCGACAAAGTGAATCTCAGCATTGGTCTGTATTACAACGAGGACGGCATTATTCCTCAGTTGAAAGCCGTTGCTGAAGCGGAAGCGCGTCTTAACGCCGCCCCGCACGGTGCTTCTCTTTATCTGCCGATGGAAGGGCTCAATACTTACCGTAACGCCATCGCGCCGCTGCTGTTTGGTGCCGATCACGCGGTGCTCGCACAAAAACGTATGGCAACCATCCAGACCCTGGGCGGTTCAGGCGCGCTTAAAGTGGGTGCGGACTTCCTGAAAAAATACTTCCCGGATTCAGGGGTATGGGTCAGCGATCCCACCTGGGAAAACCACGTGGCGATTTTTGAGGGTGCTGGCTTTAAGGTGGCGACCTATCCATGGTTCGACAGTGAAACCAACGGCGTGCGCGTTGACGCGCTGCTGGAAAAACTGAATACCCTGCCAGAGCGCAGCATAGTGCTGCTGCACCCGTGCTGCCACAACCCGACCGGGGCAGATCTCACCAACGCTCAGTGGGATGCGGTGATTGAGGTGCTGAAAGCGCGCAACCTGATCCCCTTCCTCGACATCGCCTATCAGGGCTTTGGCGCAGGGATGGAAGAAGATGCCTATGCCATCCGTGCCGTGGCCAGCGCCGGGCTGCCTGTTCTGGTCAGCAACTCGTTTTCAAAAATCTTCTCCCTGTACGGCGAGCGCGTGGGGGGCCTCTCTGTGGTGTGCGAAGACGCCGAAGCGGCAGGTCGCGTACTGGGGCAACTGAAGGCGACCGTGCGCCGCATCTACTCCAGCCCGCCAAACTTTGGCGCGCAGGTGGTGGCGACTGTGCTGGGAGACGAACAGCTAAAAGCCAGCTGGCTTGCAGAAGTGGAATCCATGCGTAAGCGTATTCTGTCGATGCGTCAGGAGTTGGTTAACGTGCTGAAAGAGGCCGTACCGGGGCATAACTTCGACTATCTGCTTAAACAGCGCGGGATGTTTAGCTATACCGGGCTGAGCGCCGCACAGGTTGAACGTCTGCGCGAAGAGTTCGGCGTCTACCTGATTGCCAGCGGACGTATGTGCGTGGCGGGTCTGAATGCCAGCAACGTTCATCGCGTGGCGCAGGCATTTGCTGCAGTAATGTAAGTACTTACTCACCCTCCCTCTCCCCGTGGGAGAGGGCCGGGATGAGGGCATCAGGCCGCACAAACAGGTTGCCCGGCATTCTGTGATCTTCTTCTTTTTATCCAACCTCATAAGCAAAAACTCCTTCCCTTCATCTCCCGCTGGGGTTATGGTCGGATAGATTTTTGACCAGTCGCTCAAATTAAAACGATAACAAACTGAATATTCAAGGGAAAATATGCGCAAGATCACACTGGCGCTCAGCGCCGCCTGCTTATTGTTCTCGCTTAACAGTACGGTCGTCGCGCGCGCTTCCGCACCGACGCCGCTTTACACCGGCACTACCGCCGCTATTCTGGCTGAACAAGCCCCCATTCACTGGGTCTCTGTAGCCCAGATTGAAAACAGCTTGATGGGCCGCCCGCCAATGGCCGTGGGCTTTGATATTGACGATACCGTTCTCTTCTCCAGCCCCGGGTTCTGGCGCGGTAAAAAAACATACTCACCGGACAGCGAAGCGTATCTGAAAAACCCGGAGTTCTGGGAAAAGATGAACAACGGCTGGGACGAATTCAGCATCCCGAAAGAGGTGGCCCGCGCGCTTATCGCCATGCATGTAAAACGCGGCGACAGCATCTACTTCGTTACCGGACGCAGCCAGACCAAAACGGAAACCGTCTCTAAAACCCTGCAGGATGATTTCCTGATCCCGGCGGCCAGCATGAACCCGGTGATTTTCGCGGGTGACAAACCGGGACAAAACACCAAAACCCAGTGGCTGGAGCAGAAACATATCAAAGTCTTCTACGGTGATTCAGACAATGATATCAGCGCCGCGCGTGATGTGGGAGCCAGAGGGATCAGGGTGTTACGCGCCTCAAACTCGACCTATCGCCCGCTGCCAATGGCCGGGAAGTTTGGCGAAGAGGTCATTGTGAACTCAGAGTATTAAATCGTTGGCGGCGAGTTTGGCTCTTTTTTAATCAAATCTCGTCGCTGCGGGTTTTACCTTTCGTCTTCTTGCTGCACACTTAGAAAGATTCACTTTCATAACGGAGCAGCACATGTGGTACCAACAAACCCTGACCTTAAGCGCTAAACCTCGCGGATTTCACCTGGTGACGGATGAAGTTATCGGGCAGATCCGCGACCTGTCGCGCGTCAAAACGGGTTTGCTGCATCTGCTGCTTCAGCACACGTCGGCCTCTCTCACGCTTAATGAAAATTGCGATCCCACCGTCCGGTCTGATATGGAGCGGCATTTTCTGAAAACCGTTCCGGACAACGCCTCCTACGAGCATGACTATGAGGGGGCGGACGACATGCCTTCGCATATCAAATCTTCTCTGCTGGGCGTATCGCTAATGCTGCCGGTACACAACGGGCGGCTTCTGCTGGGAACATGGCAAGGGATCTGGCTGGGAGAACATCGCATTCACGGTGGTTCGCGTAAAATTATCGCAACGCTACAAGGGGAATAAAGATGACAATTTCGGAGCTACTGCAGTACTGCATGAGTAAGCCAGGCGCGGAGCAGAGCGTTCACAGCGACTGGAAAGCCACGCAGATTAAAGTGGGAGATGTGTTGTTTGCGATGGTGAAAGAGGTGGAAGGCCGCCCGGCGGCGTCGCTGAAAACCAGCCCGGAGCTGGCGGAGCTATTACGTCAGCAGCACGACGATGTCCGGCCGAGCAAACATCTGAACAAAGCGCACTGGAGTACGGTCTATCTCGACGGTTCGCTCCCGGGATCGCAGATTTACTACCTGGTGGACGCGTCTTATCAGCAGGCGGTTGAGCTGCTGCCGGAAGCGACCCGACAGCAACTCTCCGTGTGACAATTACAACAACGGTTTAAGGAAGCGCGCGGTGTGCGAGGCTTCGCACTCTGCAACGGTCTCTGGCGTACCGGAGACGAGGATTTCACCGCCGCCGCTGCCGCCTTCCGGGCCGAGATCGACAATCCAGTCCGCGGTTTTAATCACGTCCAGGTTGTGCTCAATGACCACAATAGTGTTGCCCTGATCGCGAAGCTGATGCAGAACGTCGAGCAACTGCTGGATATCCGCAAAGTGCAGACCGGTGGTCGGCTCATCGAGAATGTACAGCGTCTGCCCGGTACCGCGTTTGGACAACTCACGCGCCAGCTTCACGCGCTGCGCTTCACCTCCAGAGAGCGTGGTCGCTGACTGCCCCAGACGAATGTAGGTCAGGCCTACGTCCATCAGCGTCTGCAGCTTACGCGCCAGCGCAGGAACGGTATCAAAGAACTCGCGCGCCTCTTCGATGGTCATGTCCAGCACTTCGTGGATGGTCTTGCCTTTGTACTTAATCTCCAGCGTTTCACGGTTATAGCGTTTGCCTTTGCACTGGTCGCACGGCACATAGATATCCGGCAGGAAGTGCATCTCAACCTTGATCACGCCGTCGCCCTGACAGGCTTCACAGCGGCCGCCGCGAACGTTAAAGCTGAAACGTCCTGGCGTGTAGCCGCGCGAACGCGCTTCCGGTACACCGGCGAAGAGTTCACGGACGGGCGTGAAGACGCCGGTATAGGTCGCCGGGTTGGAACGCGGCGTACGGCCAATCGGGCTTTGGTCGATGTCGATAACTTTATCGAAATGTTCCAGCCCCTGAATGTCGCGGTACGGTGCAGGTTCGGCCAGCGTCGCGCCGTTCAGCGCCGTCTGCGCAATCGGGAACAGCGTATCGTTGATCAGCGTCGACTTACCCGAACCGGATACGCCGGTGATACAGGTAAACAGCCCGACGGGCAGCGTCAGCGTCACGTCTTTCAGGTTGTTGCCGCGAGCGCCGGTGAGCTTCAGCACTTTTTCCGGGTTCGCCGCCACGCGCTGTTTCGGCACTTCAATTTTGCGCTTGCCGCTCATGTACTGACCAGTTAACGACTCTGGCACCGCCATGATGTCTTTCAGAGTACCTTCCGCGACCACCTGGCCGCCGTGCACGCCCGCGCCCGGGCCGATGTCGATCACATGGTCGGCAGCACGGATAGCATCTTCGTCGTGCTCGACCACAATCACCGTGTTGCCGAGGTTACGCAGATGAATAAGCGTTCCGAGCAGACGCTCGTTGTCGCGCTGGTGCAGGCCGATGGACGGTTCGTCCAGGACATACATGACGCCCACCAGGCCCGCGCCAATCTGGCTGGCCAGACGGATACGCTGGGCTTCACCGCCGGACAGCGTCTCTGCGGAGCGGGAAAGCGTCAGGTAGTTCAGGCCGACGTTCACCAGGAATTTCAGACGGTCGCCGATCTCTTTCAGCACTTTTTCGGCAATCTTCGCCCGCTGGCCGGAGAGCTTCAGGTTGTTGAAGAAGTCCATTGCGTGACCGATGCTCATGTCTGAGATGGTCGGCAACGCCGTGTTTTCGACAAACACGTGGCGCGCTTCGCGACGCAGACGCGTGCCCTCACAGGTGGCGCAGGAGCGGTTGCTGATGAACTTCGCCAGCTCCTCGCGCACCGCGCTGGATTCGGTCTCTTTGTAGCGGCGCTCCATGTTGTGCAGCACCCCTTCGAACGGGTGGCGACGCACGGAGGTATCGCCGCGATCGTTCATGTATTTGAACTCGATGTTCTCTTTACCGGAACCGAACAGGATCACTTTGTGCACGTTCGGGCTCAGGCTGGCCCACGGCGCTTCCACGTCGAACTTGTAGTGCTCTGCCAGCGATTTAAGCATCTGGAAGTAGTAAAAATTACGCTTATCCCAGCCACGGATCGCACCGCCAGCCAGCGACAGTTCAGGGTTCTGGATCACGCGGTCCGGGTCAAAATACTGCTGTACGCCCAGGCCGTCACACGTCGGGCAGGCTCCCGCCGGGTTGTTAAAGGAGAACAGACGTGGCTCAAGCTCACGCATGCTGTAGCCGCAAATCGGGCAGGCAAAGTTGGCGGAGAAGAGCAGTTCTTCCGCGTTCGGGTCGTCCATATCGGAGACCACCGCCGTACCGCCAGAGAGTTCCAGCGCAGTTTCAAAGGATTCCGCCAGACGGGTCGCCAGATCGTCACGCACTTTAAAGCGGTCAATCACCACTTCGATGGTGTGTTTTTTCTGCAGCTCCAGCTTCGGGGGATCGGACAGGTCACATACCTCGCCGTCGATACGGGCGCGGATATACCCCTGGCTTGCCAGGTTTTCCAGCGTTTTGGTGTGCTCGCCCTTACGCTCTTTAATGATTGGGGCAAGCAGCATCAGGCGTTTGCCTTCTGGCTGCGACAGCACGTTATCCACCATCTGGCTCACGGTCTGCGCCGCCAGCGGCACGTCGTGATCCGGGCAGCGCGGCTCTCCTACGCGGGCATACAGCAGACGCAGGTAGTCATGAATTTCGGTAATGGTACCGACCGTTGAACGCGGGTTGTGGGAGGTGGACTTCTGCTCAATAGAGATAGCAGGCGAAAGCCCCTCGATATGGTCTACATCCGGTTTTTCCATCAATGACAGGAACTGGCGCGCATACGCAGAGAGTGATTCAACGTAACGGCGCTGTCCTTCGGCATACAGGGTGTCGAAAGCCAGTGAGGATTTGCCAGACCCCGAAAGCCCGGTCACGACGATGAGTTTGTCGCGAGGGATTATGAGGTTGATATTCTTGAGATTGTGGGTGCGGGCGCCCCGAACTTCGATCTTATCCATTCACCTTTCCCGGTTGGAACACGGATTGCCTGGTTTGTTTGAAGGACAAACGGCTGTCAGAAACGGCTAATTATGACACAATTTAACCTGTTTGAATATACAGTATTGGAATGCATTTTCTGATTAGCTGTGTAACAATGTCGAGTTCGCGAGAGATTTCTGAACCCGCCACGCAACTATGCAAATTGACGCGTGGAAATGGTACACTCGCGCGTTTACACTATTAAGAAACGTATTCAGGAGACACGAACATGGCCAGCAGAGGCGTAAACAAGGTGATTCTCGTCGGTAATCTGGGCCAGGACCCGGAAGTACGCTACATGCCGAGTGGTGGCGCAGTTGCCAACATTACGCTGGCTACTTCCGAATCCTGGCGTGACAAAGCGACCGGTGAGATGAAAGAGCAGACCGAATGGCACCGCGTTGTGCTGTTTGGCAAACTGGCAGAAGTGGCCGGTGAGTATCTGCGTAAAGGCTCTCAGGTTTATATTGAAGGCCAACTGCGTACCCGCAAATGGACCGATCAATCCGGTCAGGAAAAGTACACCACTGAAGTGGTGGTAAACGTTGGTGGCACCATGCAGATGCTGGGAGGCCGTCAGGGCGGCGGCGCACCAGCAGGTGGCGGCCAGCAGCAGGGCGGTTGGGGCCAGCCTCAGCAGCCACAGGGCGGCAACCAGTTCAGTGGCGGCGCGCAGTCTCGCCCGCAGCAGCAGTCCGCTCCGGCACCGTCTAACGAACCACCAATGGACTTCGACGACGATATTCCGTTCTGATTGTCTTCAGCACTAAAGAAAGCCCTGCTGTTGCAGGGCTTCTTGTTTAATTATCATCACGTTATATTTGGTGCCTGACCCATCTCATCCGCGAGGAGCTATGCCACAACAACTCTTTGATCCCGCAGACGTTCAGAAGACATTCGCAATGCTTACAGTGGACAGCCATAATACGACGTTGCTGAATGAAATTTCCCTTCGTGCGTCAGTCGATGACGAGCTGAGTTTTGGCCCATTCCCTCCAGGCTATCATTTTGTCAGGGCGGAAAATCGTATTGCAAGTATTCCTAACGAGCATTTTGAACTGGCCCTGGTGAATGAAATCACCAGGGAGATTGTTTACTACAATCGCGTGATTTATCAGAAAGATGCTTTTTTGAACTACATGCCGGTTACGCAAATCCTGATATGGCGGTCACCTAAACCATCGCATCGTGGCGTGTTGCGCGATCTGCCCGGAAAAGTGTTTTCTCAGTATTTGCTGGAAAAATACAATGTCATCATCACAGACCGTCACCAGACACGTGATGGTATGAGTTTCTGGCAATCACGTCTGTATGATGCTATCGCCAGCGGCCATCATTTGTACGCCTATGACATGATTACCTGTGAAATGAGACCGATAATGAAAGACAGCGATATCGGCAATCAGGTTGATTGGCTATGGGGCGATGAGGAGCATCATCAGAACCGGCTGGCGATCATCAGTAAACTCCCGCTGCCTGCTGTGGACTGATGCCTTGAAAATAAAAAAGCCTCGTAAGAGAGGCTTTTAACATGCTGTTATGAAACGACCATCAGGTAATCACCATCGGCCAGTCTGGTGGCGTATGGCTCATTGCCTCAACCATCACTACTTTAATATTTTCCCAGACGGCGGCAATATCCAGCAGGGTGATACCAAGCAGACCCGTTGCAAACCAGCAAGCCGCGCCCAGTCCTAACAGCGTACTGATGACCGCAAGACCCGCGTAGTCAGATTTACGAAACTGAATGTTCAGCGTGCTGGCTAAAAACATCAGTACCGCACTCAACAAAGGCCAGCGCAGGAGAACCATGCTGGTCGTAATGGTTGCCATAAAACCCATCCTCTCCAAAACAGACGAACTGAATGAAACAGTGTTTCTCGTTACATGATATGTGTGAACTATATCACATTTGTTGATTTATTCGCCAGTGCCTGTGCGAGCAGATTGGGGATTTTATTACGCTGAAAAAGAGAGGCGGCAGGATGGGGTTGCCTTCGACATCGGCGGATGCGAACCCACCACGTGCCGGGAGCAACCTCCTTTGGTCGAGTAGAGGAGGGCAACGGCGTTCCCAGCGATGCCTTTTTATAAATGAAGCCTTATTCTCTGCTGATCCTGAAAATAATGTGGTAATAGCAGAACGTTTATAAAACATTGATCAAAATACACCCGTTCAGGCTGGATAAATATTTTCCTTAATAGAAACGGAACGAATACTTTTAGTTTAGCTTACGGACAAATATTATCGTCATAACGAAATTTAAGATTTTTAATACTAAAAGTCAGTTGCTAACTTCGCATGATTCATGCAACGTAATCACCTGTTTATCAAAGCATCCGGCCTTCATTACTACAGGCGTACAACATGCAGGGATATAGGGCGGGAAATGAATCGTAGCGCGCGGCGCAAGATGCTCAGAGTGGTAGGGATCATCATGGTAGTTATGCTGCCGGTGATGCTTGCGCTATGGTTTGCCCAGCTAAGAGCGGTGTCGGAAACAAGCGCGCAGTTACGCACATTTGCTGAACTGGCTTTAGACAAAACTGAACTGGTTATTGAACAGGTTGATCTGGCCCGGGCCGAAGCGGAAAAATATCAGGGTAAAGTTTGTACGCCGTCACATCGGCAATATATGTTGAACGTGGTTCGCGGCCGTCTGTTCATCGCTGATTTAATTTATGCCGAAGGCCAGAATTTTCGTTGTTCATCCATTTTTACCCCGGATCGTCCTTATGCGATCTCCCCCGCTAATTACATCCGTAAACCCGATATCGCTATCTATTATTACCGTGATACGCCATTTTTCACTGGCTATAAAATGACATATATGCAGCGCGGGAATTATGTCGTGGTGGTTAATCCGCTCTCGTACAGTGAAGTGATGTCCACCGATCACTCTCTCTCATGGGGCGTGTACGATACGGTAACGAATGCCTTCTTTTCCGTCAGTCAGAAAGCCAACGTTTCTTTATTAAACTCGATGATTCGGGATAAGGACGTGGTATTTCAAAAAGATGACCGTTTTTATACGGTGGTAAAATCGGATAAACGTCCGATTGCCGCCATCGTTTCAACGTCGAATAAACGCTTCTATGAAACGCTCTACCATCAGGCGACGTTGACGCTGCCGCTGGGAATGATCTGTAGCATCATTATTTTGCTGGTCTGGTCGCGCACCCACCGTGAGCTGAACTCCCCAGGACGATTGCTGCATCGGGCGCTGAATAAACGTCAGCTTTGTGTCCATTATCAGCCAATCATCGATATCAAGAATAATCAGTGCGTGGGGGCAGAGGCGTTGTTACGCTGGCCTGGTTTTAACGGGCCTGTCATGAGCCCGGCGGAATTCATCCCGCTGGCGGAAAAAGAGGGGATGAGTGAACGCATCACGGATTATGTTGTAGAAGAGGTCTTCAGCGATCTGGGCCATTTCCTGGCCGCGCATCCTGACCTCTATATTTCGATCAACCTGTCGGCGACGGATTTTCACTCTTCGCGGCTGATCGCCATGATTTCCGACAAAGCGCGGCACTATGCCGTACGTGCGCAGCAGATCAAAATCGAAGTGACGGAGCGCGGATTTATTGATGTGCCGAAAACTACGCCGGTTATCCAGGCTTTTCGTCAGGCGGGTTATGAAGTGGCAATCGACGATTTTGGTACAGGTTACTCGAACCTGCATAATCTCTACTCGCTGAATGTCGATATTCTGAAAATCGACAAATCCTTTATCGACACCCTAACCACCAACAGCACCAGCCATCTTATCGCCGAGCATATTATCGAGATGGCGCAGAGCCTGCGGCTCAAAACCATTGCGGAAGGGGTAGAAACTGCCGAGCAGGTAAGCTGGTTGTTGAAGCGCGGCGTACAGTTCTGTCAGGGATGGCACTTCGCGAAAGCGATGCCGCCCCAGGAGTTTATGACCTGGCAGCAGCAACCTTTGCACTGATAAACCTTAATTCAACTGGTGACGGTAATCGCTTGGCGTGCGGTCAAACTCGCGGCGAAACACGCGGGAAAAGGTTTGTTGCGACACATACCCCAGATCCATCGCGATATCAAAAATAGGCCGCTGCGTAGAGCGTAACGCCTGCGCTGCCAGCAGTAACCTGCGCTGACGAATGTACTCACCCAGCGTCTGGTGCATTACGGTCCGGAACATTCTCTGTAAATACCATTTCGAATAGCCCGACTTTTTCGCGACCACATCAATGTTCAACGGTTGGTCGATATGTTCATCAATCCATTCAATAAGTGTCTGAATAATTTGCTGATGCGACATAAGGTTGCCCTCTGTAGATACAACTTTCCTGGTTGATTCGTCGTTTTCTCTGTGGGGGAGTATAATTCCTCAAGTTAACTTGAGGTAAAGAGGTTTTATGGAAAAGAGATTGCCGAGAATAAAAGCGCTTTTGACCCCGGGTGAAGTGGCTAAGCGAAGCGGTGTGGCAGTATCGGCGCTCCACTTCTATGAAAGTAAAGGGTTAATCAAAAGCATCCGTAACGCCGGAAACCAGCGTCGCTACACCCGTGACGTGCTCCGCTACGTGGCGATTATTAAAATTGCGCAACGAATCGGAATTCCCCTGGCCACCATCGGTGAGGCGTTCGGCGTGTTACCGGAAGGCCACACGCTGAGCCCGAAAGAGTGGAAAGAGCTGTCATCCCAGTGGCGAGAGGAGCTGGACCGGCGTATTCATACGCTGGTGGCGCTGCGTGACGAACTGGACGGGTGCATCGGTTGCGGTTGTTTGTCGCGCAGCGATTGCCCGTTACGCAACCCCGGTGACAAACTGGGCGAACAGGGGACGGGGGCGCGGCTGCTGGAAGAGGATTGAGATCTGTTTGCCGGGTGGCGGCTGCGCCTTACCCGTCCTACAAAACCGAGAACGTAGGCCGGATAAGCGAAGCGCCATCCGGCAAAAAGCATAATAAAGAACTAAAGCGCCACATATGGGCGCTTTAGTTTTTTCCGGTCTTTGTCTTTCTCTCTATCCCGCTGGCTCACGGGAGGGTTTCCCCCGACATCAGCACCCCTCATGTCGAGCTGGTTGAGGAGGTTCCGGTTTGTGCTGACACTTTAATTCTATGTAAGGGCCGCTTTTTCGCCAGTCACCGGGGCCGCTTTTTTGGCGAATATTTTTCGCGGTGTTGTTCAATTTTCTATAGTTAAAAAGTATGAATAACAGGAGACCTCTATGCTCACGGTACATCACCTTAACCAGTCGCGCTCACACCGCGTGATCTGGGCTCTGGAAGAACTTTCTCTGCCCTATGAGATTGTTCACTACCAGCGCGAAAAAACGATGCTGGCTCCCGAGTCCCTTAAACGCGTGCATCCGTTGGGCAAGTCACCGGTCATTGAAGACAATGGGCTGATCCTTGCTGAATCCGGTGCCATTCTGGAATATCTGCAGGAAACCTACGACGCAGAATCGCAGCTTAAGCCGCTGGATCCTGCCCATAAGGTGCAATACCGCTTCTGGCTACACTATGCAGAAGGTTCTCTTATGCCGCTGCTGTTAATGAAGCTGGTATTTAGCAGCCTCGGTAAACCGCCCGTGCCGTTTGGGATACGCACGCTGGGGAAAGCGCTGGGTCAGGGCGTGCAAAAAGCCTATCTCAACCCCCAGCTTGAAACCCACGCGCGTTTTATTGAATCTCACCTGGCTGAAAATAGCTGGTTTGCCGGAGAGACTCTCAGCATGGCCGATATTCAGATGAGTTTCCCGATTTTTGCGCTGCTGGCACGCGGCGGTGTCGAGGATCTTCCGCACACCCATGCCTGGAAGAAAAAGGTCGAAAATCGTCCTGCCTGGCAGAGAACCCTGGAACAAGGTGGGCCGTTAACGATCCCTGGCGAGGCGTAATTTGTAACCCCATTGCGCATAAACGATAACGTTTGCGCATCCTCTGCTTATTTCTTCATCGTCATAAGGGAAATTTAGCGAAAAACGAGAAAGTTCAGTTGAAAAGGGCGGTGATTAGGCTGGATAATCGTTTGCCTAAATTTGACCACCCGTTTTGTAAGCGCGGAGCTAAACGTTTGCTTTTTTTGTGACGCCCCTTTTCGTCGCAAACGCAGCACAAGGATTTGACGTTTTGCTGGCAGTGGAGTCTCCACCACGCTTACGGACTTTCTATAAAAACTCTCAGGGGATGTTTTCTATGTCTACGCCATCCGCGCGTACCGGCGGTTCACTTGACGCCATCTTTAAAATTTCTGCTCGCGGCAGCACCGTGCGCCAGGAAATCGTTGCCGGTCTGACAACGTTTCTGGCAATGGTGTACTCCGTCATCGTTGTGCCGGGCATGCTCGGTAAAGCAGGCTTCCCACCGGCAGCGGTCTTTGTTGCAACCTGTCTTGTCGCCGGTGTTGGCTCCATCGTAATGGGGCTGTGGGCGAATCTGCCGATGGCGATTGGCTGTGCCATTTCCTTGACCGCCTTCACCGCGTTTAGCCTGGTGCTGGGCCAACACATCAGCGTACCGGTTGCCCTGGGCGCCGTCTTCCTGATGGGCGTGCTGTTCACCATTATCTCGGCAACCGGCATTCGTAGCTGGATTTTGCGCAACCTGCCGCACGGCGTAGCACACGGCACCGGTATCGGTATCGGGCTGTTTCTGCTGCTGATTGCCGCCAATGGCGTGGGTCTGGTCATTAAGAACCCGCTGGACGGTCTGCCGGTGGCGCTGGGTCACTTCGCCAGCTTCCCGGTGATCATGTCCCTGATTGGCCTGGCGGTGATTATTGGTCTGGAAAAACTGAAAGTCCCAGGCGGCATTCTGCTGACCATTATCGGTGTGTCCATTGTTGGCCTGATTTTCGATCCGACCGTGCATTTCTCCGGTATTTTTGCCATGCCGTCACTGAGCGATGACAACGGTAACTCCCTGATTGGCAGCCTGGATATTGTCGGCGCGCTGAACCCGGTGATCCTGCCAAGCGTGCTGGCGCTGGTGATGACGGCGGTGTTTGATGCCACCGGTACCATCCGTGCGGTGGCCGGTCAGGCGAACCTGCTGGATAAAGACGGTCAGATTATCGACGGTGGCAAAGCGCTGACCACCGACTCCCTGAGCAGCGTCTTCTCGGGTCTGGTAGGCGCTTCTCCGGCTGCGGTCTATATCGAGTCCGCTGCGGGCACCGCGGCAGGCGGTAAAACTGGCCTGACCGCCATTACCGTTGGTGTGCTGTTCCTGCTGATCCTGTTCCTCTCTCCGCTCTCTTACCTGGTGCCGGCCTACGCTACGGCTCCGGCACTGATGTACGTCGGCCTGCTGATGCTGAGCAACGTGGCGAAAATTGACTTTGCGGACTTTGTGGACGCGATGTCAGGTCTGATCACTGCGGTATTTATCGTGCTGACTTGTAACATCGTGACCGGCATCATGATCGGCTTCGCGTCGCTGGTGATTGGTCGCCTGGTCTCCGGTGAGTGGCGCAAGCTGAACATCGGCACCGTGGTTATCGCCGTTGCGCTGGTGGTGTTCTACGCGGGCGGCTGGGCAATCTAAATTGTCCTTTGATGCGAAAACGGGTGGCTCAGGCCGCCCGTTTTTATTTTCAGGACTCATCCCGTTGCCTTTTGCGTTACTCTGGGGAAGATAGAATAAAAGGCACGACGCCTTCCGTAGTACATAAGTAACACAGCAAACAGGGAACGCATGGAAATCTTTTTCACAATACTCATCATGACCCTTGTGGTCTCATTATCCGGGGTGGTTACACGCGTACTGCCCTTTCAGGTCCCCCTGCCATTAATGCAAATTGCCATCGGCGCGCTGCTGGCGTGGCCGACGTTTGGCCTGCACGTTGAGTTCGACCCGGAACTGTTCCTCGTGCTGTTTATCCCGCCACTGCTGTTTGCTGATGGCTGGAAAACACCCACGCGCGAGTTTCTGGAACATGGGCGCGAGATCTTCGGTCTGGCGCTGGCGCTGGTCGTCGTGACCGTGGTCGGGATTGGTTTCCTGATCTATTGGGTGGTTCCGGGGATCCCGTTAATCCCCGCTTTTGCGCTGGCCGCAGTCCTGTCGCCAACCGATGCCGTGGCGCTGTCCGGCATAGTGGGTGAAGGGCGGATTCCGAAGAAAATCATGGGCATCTTACAGGGAGAGGCGCTGATGAACGACGCCTCCGGTCTGGTTGCCCTGAAGTTCGCCGTGGCCGTCGCAATGGGAACGATGATCTTTACCGTTGGTGGCGCGACCCTGGAATTCTTTAAGGTTGCTATTGGCGGTATCCTGGCGGGCTTCGTGGTGAGCTGGCTGTATGGCCGCTCGCTGCGCTTCCTCAGCCGCTGGGGCGGTGATGAACCCGCAACGCAGATCGTACTGCTGTTCCTGCTGCCGTTTGCCTCCTATCTGATTGCCGAACACATTGGCGTGTCGGGCATTCTGGCAGCGGTCGCGGCAGGGATGACCATCACCCGCTCCGGCGTAATGCGCCGCGCGCCGCTGGCCATGCGTCTGCGTGCAA
Source organism: Enterobacter cloacae complex sp. OE43NF (assembly GCF_023544405.1). Lineage (NCBI taxonomy): Bacteria > Pseudomonadati > Pseudomonadota > Gammaproteobacteria > Enterobacterales > Enterobacteriaceae > Enterobacter > Enterobacter cloacae complex sp. OE43NF. The sequence continues at coordinate 940 of NZ_JAMJFW010000028.1, read as the reverse complement.
ACAGCACCTGGGCAATGCTGGAATTTGTCTTTAACGGCATGGTCTTCCTGCTGTTGGGTCTGCAGCTGCCGGGCATTATGGAATCCTCTCTGGTGGCGGCGGAGGCCGATCCGAACGTTGAAGTCTGGATGCTCTTTACCGACATCGTGCTGATCTACATGGCGCTGATGCTGGTGCGCTTCGGCTGGCTGTGGACGATGAAAAACTTCAGCGTGCGCTTCCTGAAGAAAAAGCCGATGGAGTTTGGTTCGTGGACCACGCGTGAGCTGCTGATTGCCTCCTTTGCGGGGGTACGCGGGGCGATTACCCTGGCCGGTGTGCTCTCCATTCCGTTGCTGTTGCCGACGGGCGATGTCTTCCCGGCGCGTTATGAACTGGTCTTCCTGGCGGCGGGCGTGATCCTGTTCTCACTGTTTGTCGGGGTGATTATGCTGCCGATTTTGCTGCAGCATATCGACGCCGGGGACGCCACGCAGCAGCATAAAGAGGAGCGGATTGCCCGCGCTGCCACTGCCGAAGTGGCGATTGTCGCTATTCAGAAAATGGAAGAGCGCCTGGCCGCCGATGCCGAAGAGAACATCGACAATCAGCTGCTGACGGAGGTGAGCTCACGCGTGATTGGTAATCTGCGTCGCCGGGCTGACGGCCGTAACGATGTGGAAAGCTCGCTGCAGGAGGAGAACCTGGAGCGCCGGTTCCGTCTGGCGGCGCTGCGCTCCGAGCGTGCCGAGCTGTATCACCTGCGCGCCACGCGGCAGATCAGCAACGAGACGCTGCAAAAGCTGCTGCACGATCTGGATCTGCTGGAAGCGTTGTTGATAGAGAATCAGTAACGCTGTTTTTGCCCGGTGGCGCTGCGCTTACCGGGCCTACGTGCGCGATCGGTTCCCTCTCCCTGTGGGCTGAGGGTTCCCCACAAAATAATGCCTGCACGGAGGCC
>NZ_JAMJFW010000027.1:0-66622 GCF_023544405.1 Enterobacter cloacae complex sp. OE43NF | reverse complement strand
CCGGGGTGAGGACATCAGGCCGCACCCACGTCTTTTAGCGCTTAAGATCAGACTTAAAATCACGCTGCTCGTAGCCGGTATACAGCTGACGAGGACGGGCGATTTTCATGCCTTCGCTGTGCATTTCGTTCCAGTGCGCAATCCAGCCCACGGTACGCGCCATGGCAAAGATTACGGTGAACATGGATGACGGAATGCCCATCGCTTTCAGAATAATGCCAGAGTAGAAGTCTACGTTCGGGTAGAGTTTCTTCTCGATGAAGTACGGGTCGTTCAGCGCGATGTGTTCCAGCTCCATCGCCACTTCCAGCAGATCGTCTTTGGTGCCCAGCTCTTTCAGCACTTCGTGGCAGGTTTCACGCATCACGGTTGCACGTGGGTCGTAGTTTTTGTACACACGGTGACCGAAGCCCATCAGACGGAAGGAGTCATTCTTGTCTTTCGCGCGGCGCACGAATTCAGGAATGTGCTCAACGGTGCTGATCTCTTCCAGCATCTTCAGTGCAGCTTCGTTCGCGCCGCCGTGCGCCGGTCCCCACAGGGAGGCGATGCCTGCAGCGATACAGGCGAACGGGTTCGCACCTGAAGAGCCTGCGGTACGGACGGTGGAGGTAGAGGCGTTCTGTTCGTGGTCAGCGTGCAGGATCAGAATACGGTCCATCGCGCGTTCCAGCACCGGGTTCACTTCGTACTCTTCGCACGGCGTGGAGAACATCATGCGCAGGAAGTTACCGGCATAGGAGAGGTCGTTGCGTGGATATACGAACGGCTGACCGATGGAGTATTTGTAGCACATCGCTGCCATGGTTGGCATTTTGGACAGCAGGCGGAACGCGGCGATATCGCGGTGGCGTGGGTTATTCACGTCAAGGGAGTCGTGGTAGAACGCCGCCAGCGCACCGGTAATCCCGCACATCACCGCCATCGGGTGAGAGTCACGACGGAACGCATGGAACAGACGGGTAATCTGCTCATGGATCATGGTGTGACGGGTGACGGTGGTTTTGAATTCATCATACTGAGCCTGCGTCGGCTTTTCGCCGTTCAGCAGGATGTAGCACACTTCCAGATAGTTGGATTCGGTGGCTAACTGATCGATGGGGAAGCCGCGATGGAGCAGGATACCTTCGTCACCGTCAATGTAGGTGATTTTGGATTCGCAAGATGCGGTAGAGGTAAATCCAGGGTCAAAGGTGAACACTCCTTTGGAACCCAGCGTACGGATATCAATAACATCCTGACCGAGCGTGCCTTTTAGCACATCCAGTTCAATAGCATCACCACCGTTGAGGGTGAGTTTTGCCTTTGTATCAGCCATTTACGGTCTCCTTAGCGCCTTATGCTTAAGACTGCGCTTTACCGGATTTGCTTTCAGCTGTTAATCACCGTTACCAGATTGTTATTTGGCTTACCGCTCAGCTCACGAGGACAAACCAGGGTACAGAGCTATGGCGCCTTGCAGGTAAACGAATGAAATATCAGTGAAACAACAGCAAATCAGCGTTTTTGCAGTCCGAATTTTTCAAACCTGTATATCACTAATAACTGTCCTGATAACTTCGGTCAATACCATCACACTGTTACATAACTATTTGTCAGGTGAAAGAGAGACCTCATAACTTTTGCGCATTATATGCCTTTTCTGATGACGTTTGTAACAATATTGTTTAACATTTGTCAAATCAGATGATTAAAAATTAAAAAGATGTTGTTATCGTGACCCTGATCACTGTTCCAGAGAAAACCCGACAAACTGTATGTAGGTTAATTGTAATGATTTTGTGAACGGCCTATACTGCCGCCAGGTCTCCGGAACACCCTGCAATCCCGAGCCACCCAGCGTTGTAACGTGTCGTTTTAGCATTTGGAAGCAATGTTTTGCATGACGCGCAGTTATAGAAAAGGAACGCTGTCTGACCCGCATCGCAGTCCGGAGGAAGGAAACAATAAGAACAGCATGTGGGCGTTATTCATGATAAGAAATGTGAAAAAACAAAGACCTGTCAATCTGGATCTCAAAACGATCCGGTTCCCCGTAACAGCAATAGCGTCCATTCTGCACCGTGTATCGGGTGTGATTACGTTTGTGGCGGTAGGCATTCTGCTGTGGTTACTGGGCACCAGCCTCTCTTCTCCTGAAGGATTCCTCCAGGCCTCTGCCATCATGAACAGCTTCTTCGTGAAATTCATCATGTGGGGCATTCTGACCGCGCTGGCGTACCACGTTGTGGTGGGTGTTCGCCATATGCTGATGGACTTTGGTTACCTGGAAGAGACTTTCGAAGCCGGGAAACGTTCCGCTAACATTTCATTTGTGATTACAGTCGTGCTTTCACTTCTCGCAGGAGTTCTCGTATGGTAAGCAACGCCTCCGCATTAGGACGCAACGGCGTACATGACTTCATTCTGGTCCGTGCTACCGCCATCGTTCTCACCCTCTACATCATCTATATGATCGGTTTCTTCGCGACCAGCGGCACGCTGACGTGGGAAATCTGGAGTGGGTTCTTCGGATCTGCCTTCACCAAAGTGTTCACCCTGCTGGCGCTGTTCTCCATTCTTATTCATGCCTGGATTGGCATGTGGCAGGTGTTGACCGATTACGTTAAACCGCTGGCGATTCGCCTTCCTCTGCAGCTGGCCATTGTCGTTGCACTGGTGGTTTACGTTATTTATGGATTCGTTGTGGTGTGGGGTGTGTAATGAAACTGCCAGTCAGAGAATTTGATGCTGTTGTGATTGGTGCGGGTGGCGCAGGTATGCGCGCCGCGCTGCAAATTTCCCAGAGCGGCCAGACCTGTGCGCTGCTCTCTAAAGTATTCCCGACCCGTTCCCACACGGTATCTGCGCAGGGCGGTATTACCGTTGCGCTGGGTAACTCCCATGAAGATAACTGGGAATGGCACATGTACGACACGGTAAAAGGGTCCGACTACATCGGCGACCAGGATGCCATCGAATATATGTGTAAGACTGGCCCGGAAGCGATTCTGGAGCTGGATCATATGGGTCTGCCGTTCTCCCGTCTGGAAAATGGCACCATCTATCAACGTCCGTTTGGCGGCCAGTCGAAAAACTTCGGCGGAGAGCAGGCGGCACGTACCGCGGCAGCGGCTGACCGTACCGGTCACGCGCTACTGCATACTCTGTATCAGCAGAACCTGAAAAACCACACTACTATCTTCTCCGAGTGGTATGCGCTGGATCTGGTGAAAAACGCCGATGGCGCGATTGTTGGTTGTACTGCGCTGTGCATTGAAACCGGTGAAGTGGTTTACTTCAAAGCGCGCGCAACCGTGCTGGCAACCGGCGGTGCAGGGCGTATTTACCAGTCCACCACTAACGCCCACATCAATACCGGTGATGGCGTTGGGATGGCTATCCGCGCTGGCGTGCCGGTGCAGGATATGGAGATGTGGCAGTTCCACCCAACCGGTATCGCCGGTGCGGGTGTTCTGGTGACAGAAGGCTGCCGTGGTGAAGGCGGTTACCTGCTGAACAAACACGGCGAACGTTTCATGGAACGTTATGCCCCGAATGCGAAAGACCTGGCGGGTCGTGACGTGGTGGCGCGTTCCATCATGATCGAAATCCGTGAAGGTCGCGGCTGTGATGGCCCATGGGGTCCACACGCCAAGCTGAAACTCGACCACCTGGGTAAAGAGGTACTGGAATCCCGTCTGCCGGGTATTCTGGAACTGTCCCGTACCTTCGCCCACGTCGACCCGGTGAAAGAGCCAATTCCGGTTATCCCTACCTGCCACTACATGATGGGCGGTATTCCGACCAAAGTGACCGGTCAGGCATTGACCGTGAACGAGCAGGGCGAAGATGTGGTCATCCCTGGCCTGTTCGCGGTAGGCGAAATTGCCTGTGTGTCCGTACACGGTGCCAACCGTCTGGGGGGGAACTCCCTGCTGGACCTGGTGGTGTTTGGTCGTGCGGTGGGTCTGCACCTGCAGGAATCCATTGCCGAACAGGGCGCGCTGCGTGACGCCACTGACGACGAAATTGATGCATCGCTTGAGCGTCTGAACCGCTGGAACGGTAACCGTAACGGTGAAGATCCGGTGGAAATCCGCAAAGCGCTGCAGGAATGTATGCAGCACAACTTCTCGGTATTCCGTGAAGGTGACGCGATGGCGAAAGGTCTTGAGCAGCTGAAAGCGATCCGCGAGCGCCTGAAAAACGCCCGTCTGGATGATACTTCCAGCGAGTTCAACACCCAGCGCGTTGAGTGTCTTGAGCTGGATAACCTGATGGAAACCGCGTTCGCAACCGCGATGTCGGCCAACTTCCGTACCGAAAGCCGTGGCGCGCATAGCCGCTTCGATTTCCCGGATCGTGACGATGAAAACTGGCTGTGCCATTCCCTGTATCTGCCAGAGTCGGAAACCATGACGCGCCGTCAGGTGAACATGGAACCGAAACTGCGTCCGGCGTTCCCGCCGAAGATTCGTACTTACTAATGCGGAGACAGGACAATGAAACTCGAATTCTCAGTTTATCGTTATAACCCGGATGTAGATGACGCTCCGCGCATGCAGGATTACACGCTGGAAGCGGAAGAAGGTCGTGACATGATGCTGCTGGATGCGTTAATCCAGCTGAAAGAAAAAGATCCGACACTGTCGTTCCGTCGCTCCTGCCGTGAAGGGGTGTGTGGCTCTGACGGCGTCAACATGAACGGCAAAAATGGTCTGGCCTGCATCACGCCAATTTCCGCGTTGCAGCGCCCGGGCCAGAAAATTGTTATCCGTCCTCTGCCAGGCCTGCCGGTCGTGCGTGATTTGGTGGTAGACATGGGGCAATTCTATGCACAATATGAGAAGATTAAGCCTTACTTATTGAATAATGGGCAAAATCCACCCGCTCGTGAGCATTTACAGTCTCCTGAGCAGCGTGAAAAACTCGACGGCTTGTATGAGTGTATTCTCTGTGCATGTTGTTCAACGTCGTGCCCGTCGTTCTGGTGGAACCCGGACAAGTTCATCGGCCCGGCCGGTCTGCTGGCTGCCTATCGCTTCCTGATCGATAGCCGCGACACCGAAACCGATAGTCGTCTGGAAGGTTTAAGTGACGCTTTCAGCGTATTCCGCTGCCATAGCATCATGAACTGCGTCAGTGTGTGTCCGAAGGGGCTGAACCCGACGCGCGCCATCGGCCATATTAAGTCGATGCTGCTGCAGCGCAGTGCGTAAGTAGTGAGAGGGGGCGCTGTTCCCCCTCACCCTAACCCTCTCCCAAAGGGAGAGGGGATAGATTGCAGAAACCTTTAAAAACTGCCCTGAAGTCTAGACAGTTTCTAAAGGTTCCTTCGCGGGCCAAAGTAAAAGAGCTCGCAGGTGAACCCCGGCACGTACACGCGGTGTGCGTGGTAGTTTCTACGGCGAAAGTAAGCATAAAAATGCTTAAGGGATCACGATGCAGAACGGCGCAATGAAAGCCTGGCTGGACTCTTCTTACCTCTCTGGTGCCAACCAGAGCTGGATAGAACAGCTCTATGAAGACTTCTTAACCGATCCTGACTCAGTGGACGCAAACTGGCGTTCCATGTTCCAGCAGTTGCCTGGCACGGGAGTCAAACCGGATCAATTCCATTCCAAAACACGTGATTATTTCCGTCGTCTGGCGAAGGATGCCTCACGTTACTCTTCTGCGATTTCCGACCCTGACACCAACGCGAAGCAGGTTAAAGTCCTGCAGCTTATTAACGCTTATCGCTTCCGTGGTCACCAGCATGCGAATCTCGATCCGCTGGGACTGTGGAAACAAGACCGTGTGGCGGATCTCGATCCGGCGTATCACGATCTGACCGAGGCCGATTTCCAGGAAAGCTTTAACGTAGGTTCTTTTGCCATCGGTAAAGACACGATGAAGCTGGGCGATCTGATCGACGCCCTCAAGCAAACCTACTGCGGCTCCATCGGCGCGGAATACATGCATATCACTTCTACCGAAGAGAAACGCTGGATCCAGCAGCGTATCGAATCCGTAGCGGGCCACGCGACCTTCTCGGCTGACGAGAAAAAACGCTTCCTGAACGAACTGACCGCAGCGGAAGGGCTTGAGCGCTATCTGGGCGCGAAGTTCCCGGGCGCAAAACGCTTCTCGCTGGAAGGCGGCGATGCGTTAGTGCCAATGCTGAAAGAGCTGATTCGTCATGCTGGCAAGAGCGGTACCCGTGAAGTGGTACTGGGCATGGCGCACCGTGGTCGTCTGAACGTGCTGGTCAACGTGCTGGGTAAAAAACCGCAGGACCTGTTCGACGAATTCGCGGGCAAACATAAAGAACATCTCGGCACCGGTGACGTGAAGTACCACATGGGCTTCTCGTCTGATATCGAAACCGAAGGCGGTCTGGTTCACCTGGCGCTGGCGTTTAACCCGTCGCATCTGGAGATCGTCAGCCCGGTAGTTATCGGTTCCGTGCGTGCGCGTCTGGATCGTCTGGACGAGCCAAGCAGCAACAAAGTGCTGCCAATCACCATTCACGGTGATGCGGCGGTCACAGGGCAGGGCGTGGTTCAGGAAACCCTGAACATGTCCAAAGCGCGTGGTTATGAAGTGGGCGGTACCGTTCGTATCGTCATCAACAACCAGGTGGGCTTCACAACGTCTAACCCACTGGATGCGCGTTCAACCCCTTACTGCACCGACATCGGCAAGATGGTACAGGCGCCAATCTTCCACGTGAACGCGGATGACCCGGAAGCGGTCGCCTTCGTGACCCGTCTGGCGCTGGACTTCCGTAACACCTTCAAACGCGATGTGTTCATCGACCTGTTCTGCTACCGCCGTCACGGCCACAACGAAGCCGACGAGCCAAGTGCAACCCAGCCGTTGATGTACCAGAAAATCAAAAAACACCCGACGCCGCGCAAAATCTACGCTGACAAGCTGGAAAGCGAAAAAGTGGCGACGCTGGAAGATGCGACCGAAATGGTCAACCTCTACCGCGACGCGCTGGATGCGGGTGAGTGCGTGGTGAAAGAGCTGCGTCCGATGAACATGCACTCCTTTACCTGGTCGCCGTACCTCAACCACGAGTGGGATGAGAGCTACCCGAACAAGGTCGAGATGAAGCGCCTGCAGGAGCTGGCTAAACGCATCAGCACCGTGCCAGACGCCATCGAGATGCAGTCTCGCGTGGCAAAAATTTATGCTGACCGTCAGTCTATGGCGGCAGGTGAGAAGCTGTTCGACTGGGGCGGTGCAGAAACGCTGGCTTACGCGACGCTGGTTGACGAAGGTATTCCTGTTCGTCTGTCCGGTGAAGATGCGGGCCGTGGCACCTTCTTCCACCGCCACGCGGTAGTTCACAACCAGTCTAACGGTTCAACCTACACCCCGCTGCAGCACGTGCATAACGGTCAGGGCCAGTTCAAGGTCTGGGACTCCGTGCTCTCTGAAGAAGCGGTGCTGGCCTTCGAATACGGTTACGCTACCGCAGAGCCGCGTACGCTGACCATCTGGGAAGCGCAGTTCGGTGACTTCGCCAACGGTGCTCAGGTGGTTATCGACCAGTTCATCTCTTCTGGCGAACAGAAATGGGGCCGTATGTGTGGCCTGGTGATGCTCCTGCCACATGGTTATGAAGGCCAGGGTCCTGAGCACTCCTCCGCGCGCCTGGAACGTTATCTGCAGCTCTGCGCTGAGCAGAACATGCAGGTTTGCGTACCGTCCACCCCAGCTCAGGTTTACCACATGCTGCGTCGTCAGGCGCTGCGCGGTATGCGTCGTCCGCTGGTGGTCATGTCACCAAAATCCCTGCTGCGTCACCCACTGGCGGTGTCCAGCCTGGATGAGCTGGCGAATGGCACTTTCCTGCCTGCCATCGGTGAGATTGATGAACTGGATCCGCAGGCTGTGAAGCGTGTGGTGATGTGTTCTGGTAAGGTTTATTACGACCTGCTGGAACAGCGCCGTAAGAACGATCAGAAAGATGTCGCCATCGTGCGTATCGAACAGCTTTATCCATTCCCGCACCAGGCGGTGCAGGAAGCGCTGAAACCGTACGCTCACGTGCATGATTTTGTCTGGTGCCAGGAAGAGCCGCTCAACCAGGGCGCATGGTACTGCAGCCAGCATCATTTCCGTGAAGTGATTCCATTTGGGTCTGCCCTGCGTTATGCAGGTCGCCCGGCCTCCGCCTCTCCGGCGGTAGGGTATATGTCCGTTCACCAGAAGCAGCAACAAGATCTGGTCAATGACGCGCTGAACGTCGATTAATTAAAGGATACATAATGAGTAGCGTAGATATTCTTGTTCCCGACCTGCCTGAATCTGTAGCAGATGCGACCGTCGCTACCTGGCATAAAAAACCAGGCGATGCCGTTAAGCGCGATGAAGTGCTGGTAGAAATCGAAACTGACAAAGTGGTACTGGAAGTACCGGCTTCGGCGGATGGCGTTCTGGACGCGGTGCTGGAAGACGAAGGCACCACCGTAACCTCTCGCCAGATCCTGGGTCGCCTGCGTGAAGGCAACAGCGCGGGCAAAGAGTCCAGCGCGAAGTCTGAAGAGAAAGCCTCTACGCCGGCTCAGCGCCAGCAGGCATCTCTGGAAGAACAGACCAACGACGCGCTCAGCCCGGCGATCCGTCGCCTGCTGGCTGAACACAGCCTTGACCCGGCAGCCATCAAAGGTACCGGTGTAGGCGGTCGTCTGACCCGTGAAGACATCGACAAACACCTGGCGAAAGCGCCTGCTCAGGCAGAAGCGAAAGCCCCTGTGGCAGCCCCAGCAGCACAGCCTGCTCTGGGTGCGCGCAGTGAAAAACGCGTGCCAATGACTCGCCTGCGTAAGCGTGTGGCAGAGCGTCTGCTGGAAGCGAAAAACTCCACCGCGATGCTGACCACCTTCAACGAAGTGAACATGAAGCCAATCATGGACCTGCGTAAGCAGTACGGTGACGCGTTTGAAAAACGTCACGGTATCCGTCTGGGCTTTATGTCCTTCTACGTGAAAGCGGTTGTTGAAGCGCTGAAACGCTACCCGGAAGTGAACGCGTCCATCGATGGTGATGACGTGGTTTACCACAACTATTTCGACGTCAGCATGGCGGTGTCTACGCCACGTGGTCTGGTGACTCCGGTTCTGCGTGATGTGGATACCTTGGGTATGGCCGACATCGAGAAAAATATTAAAGAGCTGGCCGTGAAAGGCCGCGACGGCAAGCTGACCGTAGACGACCTGACCGGCGGTAACTTCACCATTACCAACGGCGGCGTATTTGGCTCGCTGATGTCTACCCCGATCATCAACCCGCCGCAGAGCGCGATCCTGGGTATGCACGCCATTAAAGATCGTCCGATGGCGGTAGACGGTAAAGTGGAGATCCTGCCAATGATGTATCTGGCGCTCTCTTACGATCACCGTCTGATTGACGGCCGCGAGTCCGTGGGCTTCCTGGTAGCGATTAAAGAGCTGCTGGAAGATCCAACGCGTCTGCTGCTGGACGTCTAGTCCCTTTTAGCATCACCTGCCCTGTAGGCCGGATACGCCTTGCACCGGCCTGCAGGTTTGAAGATAACGATTACCCTGAAGGATGGATAGAACACATGAACTTACATGAATATCAGGCCAAACAGCTGTTTGCCCGGTATGGCTTACCGGCTCCGGTGGGTTATGCCTGTACTACCCCGCGTGAAGCAGAAGAAGCCGCATCTAAAATCGGTTCCGGCCCGTGGGTAGTTAAATGTCAGGTTCACGCTGGTGGCCGTGGTAAAGCGGGCGGTGTGAAGGTTGTTAAGAGCAAAGAAGAAATTCGTGCATTTGCTGAACATTGGCTCGGCAAGCGTCTGGTCACTTACCAGACAGATGCGAACGGCCAGCCAGTCAACCAGATCCTGGTTGAAGCGGCAACCGACATCGCGAAAGAGCTGTATCTGGGCGCGGTGGTAGACCGTAGCTCGCGTCGCGTGGTGTTCATGGCGTCTACCGAAGGCGGCGTGGAAATCGAAAAAGTGGCAGAAGAGACGCCACACCTGATCCATAAAGTGGCTATCGATCCACTGGCAGGTCCAATGCCTTACCAGGGCCGTGAGCTGGCGTTCAAACTGGGTCTGGAAGGCAAGCTGGTTCAGCAGTTCACCAAGATCTTCATGGGTCTGGCGACCATCTTCCTGGAGCGCGATCTGGCGCTGATCGAGATCAACCCGCTGGTGATCACCACTCAGGGCGATCTGATCTGCCTCGATGGCAAACTGGGTGCTGACGGCAATGCCCTGTTCCGCCAGCCGGATCTGCGCGAAATGCGTGACCAGTCTCAGGAAGACCCGCGTGAAGCACAGGCTGCTCAGTGGGAACTGAACTACGTGGCGCTGGATGGCAACATCGGCTGCATGGTTAACGGTGCGGGCCTGGCGATGGGCACCATGGACATCGTTAAGCTGCACGGCGGCGAGCCAGCGAACTTCCTCGACGTAGGCGGTGGCGCAACCAAAGAGCGCGTAACCGAAGCGTTCAAAATCATTCTCTCTGACGACAACGTGAAAGCCGTTCTGGTGAACATCTTCGGCGGTATCGTACGTTGCGACCTGATCGCAGACGGCATCATCGGCGCGGTAGAAGAAGTGGGCGTTAACGTTCCGGTTGTTGTGCGTCTTGAAGGTAACAACGCTGAACTCGGCGCGAAAAAACTGGCTGACAGCGGCCTGAATATTATTGCAGCGAAAAGTCTGACGGATGCAGCTCAGCAGGTTGTTGCCGCAGTGGAGGGGAAATAATGTCAGTTTTAATCAATAAAGATACCAAGGTTATCTGCCAGGGCTTCACCGGTAGCCAGGGGACTTTCCACTCCGAGCAGGCGATTGCCTACGGTACGCAGATGGTTGGCGGCGTAACCCCAGGTAAAGGTGGCACCACGCACCTGGGCCTGCCGGTGTTCAACACCGTGCGTGAAGCCGTAGAAGCGACGGGCGCAACCGCGACCGTTATCTACGTTCCGGCACCGTTCTGCAAAGACTCCATTCTGGAAGCGATCGACGCAGGCATCAAACTGATCATCACCATCACTGAAGGTATCCCGACGCTGGATATGCTGACCGTGAAAGTGAAGCTGGACGAAGCGGGCGTGCGCATGATCGGCCCGAACTGTCCGGGCGTGATCACCCCAGGCGAATGCAAAATCGGCATCATGCCAGGTCACATTCACAAGCCGGGCAAAGTGGGTATCGTTTCCCGTTCCGGTACGCTGACCTATGAAGCGGTTAAGCAGACCACCGACTACGGCTTCGGCCAGTCCACCTGTGTGGGCATCGGCGGTGACCCAATCCCTGGCTCTAACTTCATCGACATCCTGAAGCTGTTCCAGGAAGATCCACAGACCGAAGCGATCGTCATGATCGGTGAGATCGGTGGTAGCGCGGAAGAAGAAGCGGCTGCTTACATCAAAGAACACGTAACCAAGCCAGTAGTCGGTTACATCGCAGGTGTGACGGCGCCGAAAGGTAAGCGTATGGGTCACGCAGGCGCGATTATCGCCGGTGGTAAAGGTACGGCTGATGAGAAATTCGCAGCGCTGGAAGCCGCAGGCGTGAAGACCGTTCGCAGCCTGGCGGATATCGGCGAAGCACTGAAATCCATCATTAAGTAAGTCCTCTCTGCGCCCTGAAAGGGGCGCGTTGAAATAAAAAATGTCCGTTTCGACATGGTTGGCCGCTGTAAAGCGGCCTTTTTTATTGCCTGCGTTTCGCCACGAGGGTGAATTTGTAATCGTCGGTATTGAACACGTTGCGGCTGTATTCGAAAACCCGGCCATCTTTCAGGAAACCGCGGGAGACTTTTTCCAGGATCGGTTTTGCCGGATCGAGCGCCAGCGCGGCAATCGCCTCTTCTGAGGGCATGACCGGCACCAGCTCCTGTTCACTGCGATCGATGACCAGCTTTTTGATCTGTTCAACGTAGTGGTATTTCGACTTTTCCATCACTTCCCAGGTGAGGTCGGGGAACATCGCCAGCGGCATCCAGGTTTCTTCCAGGTTTACCGGCTTCTGCTTGATGAAGCGTACGCGCTTGACGTGCCAGACCTTATCATCCTCGCCAATTGCCAGCGTAGCCGCGAGTCTTGTATCGGCTTTTACCACTTCAAAAATTTTAACGTCGCTGTGCGTATCAACGTTGCGATCCGCCAGTTTTTCGTAAAAGCCGGTGAGCTGGTAAATGTCGTAATTGACCCGCTCCTCTTTCACATATGAACCACTGCCCTGGATGCTTTCGATGATCTGTTCGTCGGCAAGCAGTTTCAGGGCCTGCCGGACGGTGACGCGGCTGACGCTAAACGCCTCCTGAAGGCTGGATTCCGTTGGTAGCGCGTCACCCGGTTTTAATTCTCCGGCGTTAATTTTTTCGCGGAAGACATCCGCTATCTGCCGGTATCGCGGTTTATTGCCCATTTTATCGCGCCTGATTAATACCTTTTCTGAGAATTATGCATTCAACTAATGATTTGTAAATAATACAACTTAAATACAAATGTTGATGTTAGTGAAAATGATCACATAAATGTATTATCCGCTCTGCCACAATCTTCCGCAGACTATAACGATGCAACTGTGAGGATCTCTATGAACCTGACGACCCTGACCGATCCGTGTGCTGTCTGCGTTCAGGCGCAGTTTTCCCGCCGTGATGAGGCAATACGTCAGCTCGCGATGCGGCTGGAGGCGCTGGGAAAAATCACTGACGCCGAGGCTTTTCTGGTGGACGTTTTTCAACGGGAATCGCTTGGCCCAACCGCGCTGGGTGAGGGGCTGGCTGTGCCCCATGGCAAATCGGCCACGGTAAAAGAGGCGGCATTTGCCGTCGCAACGCTGTGCGAGCCGCTGGAATGGGAAGGGGTGGACGGGCCGGAAGAGGTCACGCTCATTTTCCTGCTCGCGATCCCTCCGGCGGAGGCCGGATCAACACATATTGAGGTGTTAACGGCGCTCACGTCTCGCCTGGCGGATGACGATCTCAGGGCCCGCGTAATGGCGGCGACCACGGCAGAAGGTGTGCTGACCGCGCTGGACGCCGCGCCCGGGGAGCAGGCCGACGCCATCCAGGAGAGTACCCCGACTATTGTCTGCGTTACCGCCTGCCCGGCCGGGATTGCCCACACCTATATGGCGGCGGAGTACCTGGAAAAAGCGGGACGCAGGATGGGCGTCAACGTGGTGGTGGAAAAGCAGGGGGCGAACGGCATTGAGGGACGCCTCACGTCGCAGCAACTGCAGGAGGCCAGAGCATGTATCTTTGCCGCAGAAGTGGCGATCAAAGAGAGTGAACGCTTTGCGGGGATCCCCACCGTTTCCGTACCCGTTGCGGAGCCACTACGCCATGCTGAAGCGTTAATAGAACGTGCGCTGGCGTTAAAGCCTGCCGACGCTGCGCGTCATGCGACCGTCGATACCGAAACTAAAAAGAGTGTCAAAACCGAGCTCAAACAGGCGCTCCTGAGCGGCATCTCCTTTGCGGTGCCGTTGATTGTTGCTGGCGGTACAGTGCTGGCCGTGTCGGTATTGCTGGCGCAAATCCTGGGGCTGCAGCACTTATTCGATCAGGAAAATTCGTGGCTGTGGATGTACCGCAAGCTTGGCGGCGGCATGCTCGGCATGCTGATGGTTCCCGTTCTGGCGGCGTATACCGCTTACTCACTGGCGGATAAACCGGCGCTGACGCCGGGTTTCGCTGCTGGTCTGGCTGCCAATATGATTGGTTCCGGTTTTCTGGGTGCCATCGCAGGCGGGCTGATTGCGGGCTACCTGATGCGCTGGGTGAAAAATCACATTCGCCTCAGTAGCCGCTTCAACGGCTTCTTAACCTTTTATCTTTATCCGGTTATTGGCGTACTGGGCGCAGGCAGCCTGATGCTGTTTGTGATCGGCGAACCGGTGGCCTGGATAAACAACGCGCTCACCGCCTGGCTTAATGGTCTATCTGGCGCGAATGCGCTGCTCCTGGGCGCGATCCTTGGCTTTATGTGTTCGTTCGATTTGGGCGGGCCGGTCAACAAAGCCTCCTACGCGTTCTGCCTCGGGGCGATGGCCAACGGGGTGTATGGCCCCTATGCAATTTTCGCCTCCGTCAAGATGGTCTCGGCCTTTACCGTGACGGCGTCAACGATGCTGGCGCCGAGATTGTTTAAACCGTTTGAAATTGAAACCGGCAAATCAACGTGGCTGCTTGGCCTCGCGGGCATTACCGAAGGGGCAATACCGATGGCGATTGAAGATCCCCTCCGCGTCATTGGCTCATTTGTGCTGGGCTCCATGGTGACAGGGGCGATTGTTGGCGCGATAGGGATCGGCCTGTCCACGCCGGGCGCAGGCATTTTCTCGCTCTTTTTACTTCATGATGCAGGGCTGAGCGGTGTGGTTGCAGCGGCAGGCTGGTTTGGCGCGGCGCTGGTGGGGACCGCTATCTCCACATTTATTCTGCTGCTCTGGCGACGTCAGGCGGTCAAAACGGGCAAATACATCACTGAAGACGCCATACCGTAAAACGCACAACACAGGAAACGAAGATGAAAGCTGTATCTCGCGTTCATATCACGCCGCATATGCACTGGGACCGTGAGTGGTACTTCACCACCGAAGAGTCGCGTATTCTTCTGGTCAATAATATGGAAGAGATCCTGACCCGTCTGGAGCAGGACGAGGCCTATAAATATTACGTTCTCGACGGACAGACGGCAGTGCTGGAGGATTACTTTGCCGTCAAGCCCGAAAATCGCTCGCGGGTGAAGGTGCTTGTCGAGCGCGGAAAACTGATTATCGGCCCGTGGTATACCCAGACCGATACCACGATCGTCAGCGGCGAGTCGATTGTCCGCAACCTGATGTACGGTATTCGCGACTGTATGGCGTTCGGCGAGCCGCTGATGATCGGTTATCTGCCGGATTCGTTTGGGATGTCAGGCCAGCTTCCGCATATTTATAACGGGTTTGGCATTACCCGCACGATGTTCTGGCGCGGCTGTTCTGAACGACACGGTACCGATAAAACCGAATTTCTCTGGCAGAGCCAGGACGGCAGTGAAGTGACGGCACAGGTGCTGCCGCTGGGCTATGCGATTGGTAAGTACTTACCTGAGGATGAGGCCGGGCTACGAAAACGGCTCGACAGTTATTTCGAGGTCCTGGAAAACGCCTCCGTCACCAAAGAGATTTTGCTGCCCAACGGCCACGACCAGATGCCGCTGCAGCAGAACCTTTTTGCGGTGATGGAGAAGCTTCGTGAAATCTATCCGCAACGTCAGTTTGTGATGAGCCGCTTCGAGGAGGTGTTTGACCATATTGAGGCGCGGCGCGATGAACTGGCGACGCTGAAAGGGGAGTTTATCGACGGGAAATACATGCGCGTGCACCGGACAATCGGCTCCACGCGCATGGATATTAAAATCGCCCATGCGCGTATCGAGAATAAAATCGTCAACGTGCTTGAGCCGCTGGCGACGCTTGCCTGGACTCTCGGTTTCGACTATCACCACGGTCTGCTGGAGAAAATGTGGAAAGAGATCCTCAAGAATCACGCCCATGACAGCATCGGCTGCTGCTGCAGCGACAAGGTGCATCGCGAGATTGTCTCCCGCTTTGAGCTGGCGGAGGACATGGCAGACAACCTGGTGCGCTTCTATATGCGCAAGATTGTCGACAACATGCCGCAATCCGACGCCGATAAGCTGGTGATGTTCAACCTGATGCCCTGGCCGCGTGAAGAGGTGATGAACACCACGATTCGGCTGCGCGCCAGCCAGTTTCGTCTGCGTGATGAGAAAGGCAACGAGATCCCGTATTTCATTCGCAGCGCGCGCGAGCTCGACCCTGGTCTCATTGACCGGCAGATTGTCCATTACGGCAACTACGAACCGTTTATGGAGTTTGATATCCAGCTCAGCCAGATCCTGCCGTCGATGGGCTACCGTACGCTGTTTATTGAACCGCACGTAGCCGGAAAGGTGCTCTCTCCGGCGCAAAACACCGGTGCCTTACTGGAAAATGCCTTCTGGCAGATTGATATAAACGACGACGGTACGCTGCGTCTGCGCGACAAAGAATCCGGGCTGATTTACGACCGGGTACTGGAGATAGAAGAGAGTTCGGATGATGGCGATGAGTACGACTACTCGCCTTCACGGGAAGAGTGGAGACTCACTTCAGCACAGGGCGAGCATCAGGTTGACGTCATACACGAAGCCTGGCAGAGCAGGGCGGTGATCCGCCACCGTATTGCTGTACCGGCAAACCTCTCTGAACGCGCTGCACGTCAGCGAAAGGGTTCTCTTGAGGTGGCATTTGACATTACGCTCAGCCACAACAGCAGACGTATTGATGTGGCGGTGCGTCTGGATAACCAGGCGGATGACCACCGCGTTCGGGTGCTGATCCCCACACCGTTTACGACTCAGCATGTGCTTGCGGATACGCAGTTTGGCACCATTACTCGCCCCGTGCAGGACGCTGCGATGCAACGCTGGCAGGAAGAGGGCTGGAAAGAAGCGCCCGTTCCTGTCTGGAATTTGCTCAACTATGCCGTGCTGCAGGAAAAGCGAAACGGGCTTGCGCTGTTTACAGAAGGACTACGTGAATTTGAAGTGGTGGGCGATACCAAAAAAGCCTTTGCGCTGACTCTGCTGCGCGGCGTGGGGTTACTCGGAAAAGAAGATTTGCTGTTGCGCCCTGGCAGACCTTCGGGGATTAAGATGCCCGTCCCGGATTCCCAGATGCGTGGTCCGTTAACCTGCCGTTTTAGCCTGTTCAGTTTCAGTGGCACCCCTGAAAGCACGGGTGTCGCGCAGCAGGCTAAGGCGTGGTTAACGCCGGTGCAGTGCTATAACAAGATCCCCTGGGATGCGATGAAATTAAACCGTGCGTCGTTCACCACGCCGGAAAGTTACAGTCTGCTGGCGCTTTCCCCGACGGGATGCGTGCTCAGCGCGCTCAAAAAAGCGGAAGATCGTGATGAACTTATTCTTCGCCTGTTCAACCCTTCGGAGTCCAGCGTCTGCGAGACGACGTTATCCGTTAACCCGGCGTTGAAACGGTGCGGCGAAACGGACCTGAATGAACGGTTACTGGATGCTCGTGAAGAGCAGGGGATTACCGGCACGTTCAGACCGGGGCAGTCACGAACCTTTAGCATTCTTCTTGCCTGAAAAACGAAAAAAGGCTGCCAAGTGCAGCCTTTTTTCATTAAATAGTCACGCTACGGTGTTAACTTATAGAGCGTGAAAAGTAAATTAAATGTAATTTCGAAGGGTTGCAGTCAAACTCTGGAAAAATAACCTGGCCCGACTACGCTTTAAGGATTGCCCCGCGTCGAAAAGGTGTTTTTCTTTTGCGTTAATTAAAATCACTTCTGTTTATATTTTTTCCCTTCTTCGATAACCAATCACAGCTTTGTATGCACATATCGTTAACATGGTTTTCACCATTCTTACCGCGTTTAAACATGGTTAACATCGGTCGTTGTTTTTGATTTAAATCAAAGTTTAATCCTTGGAAAAAGGTGCTTAAAAGCGCTAAATTGTCCCCGATCAAAATGGTCGAAAAGTGGTAATTTTGCTATAAATTGATCGCCGTCGAAAAACGTAAATATGATTCAATAAAAACCTGTTTATTGTAAGGGTTTTGCAGCGTATTATATTTGCGGGACCAATTTGAGTTTTTTATTAACGTATTTGTAACCTTTCATCACTGCTTTTTCATTCTGTAGAGAATAGGCAACGAAGAAGGGGAGCAGATAACTTTGTATTGGGGCATGCGTGTGGATCCTTTTCCTGGGGTTCACTCTCGGAGTCTTCATGCGATGAGCAAGGAGTCATAATGTTAGACGTAGTCGAACTGTCGCGCTTACAGTTTGCCTTGACCGCGATGTACCACTTCCTGTTTGTGCCGCTGACGCTCGGTATGGCGTTCCTGCTGGCCATCATGGAAACGGTATACGTTCTGTCCGGCAAACAGATTTATAAAGATATGACCAAGTTCTGGGGCAAGTTGTTTGGTATCAACTTCGCACTGGGCGTGGCTACCGGTTTGACCATGGAGTTCCAGTTCGGGACTAACTGGTCATATTATTCCCACTATGTAGGGGATATCTTCGGTGCGCCGCTGGCCATTGAAGGTCTGATGGCCTTCTTCCTCGAATCCACCTTTGTAGGTCTGTTCTTCTTCGGCTGGGACCGTCTGGGCAAAGTCCAGCATATGGCGGTGACCTGGCTGGTGGCATTAGGGTCTAACCTGTCCGCGCTGTGGATCCTGGTGGCAAACGGCTGGATGCAGAACCCGATTGCGTCTGATTTCAACTTCGAAACCATGCGTATGGAGATGGTCAGCTTTGCCGAGCTGGTCCTGAACCCGGTTGCTCAGGTTAAATTCGTCCACACCGTGGCCTCTGGCTATGTGTGCGGCGCGATGTTCATTCTGGGCATCAGCTCCTACTATATGCTGCGTGGTCGTGACTTCGCCTTCGCTAAACGTTCCTTTGCTATCGCTGCAAGCTTCGGTATGGCTGCCATCCTCTCCGTTATCGTGCTGGGTGATGAATCCGGTTATGAAATGGGTGACGTACAGAAAACCAAGCTCGCCGCAATCGAAGCTGAATGGGAAACCCAACCGGCCCCGGCTGCCTTTACCCTGTTCGGTATTCCGGACCAGGACGCCCAGGAAAACCGCTTCGCCATTCAAATTCCTTATGCGCTGGGTATCATCGCCACCCGTTCTGTTGACAAACAGGTGACGGGGCTGAAAGAGCTGATGGAGCAGCACGAAGGCCGTATCCGTAACGGTATGAAAGCCTACGCTCTGCTGGAACAGCTGCGTGCCGGTTCTACCGACCAGGCCGTTCGTGACCAATTCAACGACGTGAAGAAAGATCTGGGCTACGGTCTGCTGCTGAAACGCTATACCCCGAACGTCTCCGACGCGACGGAAGCGCAGATCCAGATGGCAACCAAAGACTCTATTCCACGCGTAGCGCCACTCTACTTTGCATTCCGCATCATGGTAGGCTGCGGCATCATCATGCTGCTGATCATTGCGGCGTCCTTCTGGTCTGTGATTCGTAACCGCATCGGCGAGAAAAAATGGCTGCTGCGTACGGCGCTGTATGCTATCCCGCTGCCGTGGATCGCAATTGAGTCCGGCTGGTTTGTTGCGGAGTATGGACGTCAGCCATGGGCGATTGGTGAGGTGCTGCCAACGGCGGTGGCCAACTCCTCGCTGACAGCAGGCGATCTGATCTTCTCAATGCTGCTGATCTGTGGTCTCTACACCCTGTTCCTGGTAGCTGAACTGTTCCTGATGTTCAAGTTCGCGCGCCTTGGCCCAAGCAGCCTGAAAACCGGTCGCTATCACTACGAGCAGTCCGGTGTGACTACTCAGCCGGCACGCTAAGACAGGAGTCATCAAATGATCGATTATGAAGTATTGCGTTTTATCTGGTGGCTGTTGATCGGTGTTCTGCTGATCGGTTTTGCTGTCACGGATGGTTTCGACATGGGGGTGGGGATGCTCACCCGTTTCCTCGGTCGTAATGACACCGAGCGTCGAATCATGATCAACTCCATCGCCCCGCACTGGGACGGTAACCAGGTGTGGCTGATCACCGCAGGCGGCGCGCTGTTCGCTGCCTGGCCGATGGTTTACGCGGCTGCGTTCTCCGGTTTCTACGTGGCGATGATTCTGGTTCTGGCGTCTTTATTCTTCCGTCCGGTCGGTTTTGACTACCGTTCCAAGATTGAAGACACCCGCTGGCGTAACATGTGGGACTGGGGCATCTTCATTGGTAGCTTCGTTCCACCGCTGGTGATTGGTGTGGCATTCGGTAACCTGCTGCAGGGTGTACCGTTCCACATGGACGAGTACATGCGTCTTTACTACACCGGTAATTTCTTCCAGCTGCTGAATCCGTTTGGTCTGCTGGCAGGCGTAGTCAGTGTGGCGATGATCATCACCCAGGGCGCAACCTATCTGCAGATGCGTACTGTTGGTGAGCTGCATCTGCGTTCTCGTGCAACGGCTCAGGTTGCTGCCCTGATCACACTGGTCTGCTTCGCGCTGGCAGGTGTTTGGGTGGTCTACGGTATTGATGGTTACGTGGTGACGTCTGCGATTAACCACGTCGCGCCGTCTAACCCGCTGACCAAAGAAGTGGCGCGTGAGGCCGGTGCATGGCTGGTGAACTTCAACGCGATGCCTGTGCTGTGGGCTATTCCGGCGTTGGGTGTGTTGCTGCCGCTGCTGACGGTTCTGACGTCTCGTCTGGAAAAAGGCGCTCTGGCGTTCGTGTTCTCATCACTGACGCTGGCGTGCATCATCCTGACTGCAGGTATCGCTATGTTCCCATTCGTGATGCCATCCAGCACCATGCTGAATGCTAGCCTGACCATGTGGGATGCAACCTCCAGCCATATGACGCTGAACTTAATGACTTATGTTGCTTGCGTGTTCGTTCCGATTGTTCTGGCCTACACCATCTGGTGTTACTGGAAAATGTTCGGTCGTATCACTAAAGAACATATCGAAAGCAACACCCACTCTATGTACTAAGTAAGGAGCTGAATATGTGGTATTTCGCATGGATTTTAGGGACGCTTCTTGCCTGTGCTTTTGGTGTCATCACTGCCCTGGCGCTTGAGCACGTTGAAGCGACCAAAGCGGGTGAAGAAAAACACTAATGAATATTATCGCAACGTTATATGCGGTAATGGATAAGCGCCCGTTACGGGCGCTTTCTTTAGTGATGGCATTACTGCTGGCAGGGTGTATCTTCTGGGACCCTTCGCGTTTTGCAGCGAAGACCAGCGAGCTTGAGATCTGGCACGGTTTTCTCATTATGTGGGCGGTGTGCGCAGGTGTGATCCACGGCGTAGGCTTTCGTCCGAAAGCGATTCACTGGCAGGGCATTTTCTGCCCGCTTATCGCCGATATCGTGCTGCTTGCTGGATTGATTTTCTTCTTCTTCTGAATAAGAAATGTCCGTTAACCATATGGGCTTACCCGAGCCCATAAAAATTTACTCTCCGTTTACTTTCTCCCATTCCAAACCATCATTCCCGCGCGTATAGTAGCGAAGTTTAAAGCATAAACTTTTGTTGCATTACCGGGATGTAAAGTGAATACAACGCTGTTTCGATGGCCGGTTCGTGTCTATTACGAAGATACCGATGCCGGTGGTGTGGTTTACCACGCCAGCTACGTTGCTTTTTATGAACGGGCACGCACAGAGATGCTGCGCCATCATCACTTTAGTCAACAGGTACTGTTGGCTGAGCGAGTTGCCTTTGTGGTACGCAAGATGACGCTTGAGTATTTTGCGCCTGCCAGACTCGACGATATGCTCGAAGTCCAAACTGAAATTACATCAATGCGCGGAACCTCGCTGGTTTTCACGCAGCGGATAGTCAATGCAGAGAACACCGTACTGAACTCAGCTGAAGTACTGATTGTCTGTGTTGATCCAACCATAATGAAGCCTCGTGCGCTTCCTAAGTCTATTGTCGCGGAGTTTAAGCAGTGACTGACATGAATATCCTTGATTTGTTCCTGAAGGCAAGCCTTCTGGTTAAACTTATCATGCTGATTTTGATTGGTTTTTCAATCGCATCCTGGGCCATCATCATCCAGAGAACGCGTATTCTCAATGCGGCTGGCCGTGAAGCGGAAGCGTTTGAAGATAAGTTCTGGTCGGGTATCGAACTGTCCCGTCTGTATCAGGAAAGTCAGGGTCGTCGCGATAGTCTCGCTGGCTCCGAACAAATTTTCTACAGCGGATTCAAAGAGTTTGCCCGTCTGCATCGCGCGAACAGCCATGCACCTGAAGCGGTGGTGGAAGGAGCCTCGCGTGCGATGCGTATCTCCATGAACCGCGAGCTGGAAAATCTTGAAACGCACATTCCCTTCCTGGGAACGGTGGGGTCCATCAGCCCGTATATCGGCCTGTTTGGTACGGTGTGGGGGATCATGCATGCCTTTATCGCGCTGGGCGCAGTGAAGCAGGCGACGTTGCAGATGGTTGCACCGGGTATTGCAGAAGCACTGATTGCAACCGCTATCGGTCTGTTTGCGGCAATCCCGGCGGTGATGGCTTACAACCGTCTGAACCAGCGCGTGAATAAACTGGAACTGAACTACGACAACTTCATGGAAGAGTTCACCGCGATTCTGCACCGTCAGGCGTTTACCAGCACCGAGAGCAACAAGGGGTAAACCATGGCCAGATCGCGTGGACGAGGTCGTCGCGAGCTCAAGTCCGAAATCAATATCGTTCCGCTGCTGGACGTACTGCTGGTGTTGCTGCTGATCTTTATGGCGACAGCGCCCATCATTACCCAGAGCGTGGAAGTTGATCTGCCGGATGCGACAGAATCACAGGCGGTAAGCACCAATGACGATCCTCCGGTCATCATTGAGGTTTCCGGCGTAGGGCAATACAGCGTCGTGGTAGAGAAAGATCGTATGGATCAGCTACCGCCGGAGCAGGTGATTGCTGAAGCGCAACGACGCCTGGAGTCAAATCCGAAAACGGTCTTCTTAATCGGTGGGGCGAAAGATGTGCCTTACGATGAAATTATTAAAGCGCTGAACTTGCTACATAGTGCGGGTGTTAAGTCGGTTGGCTTAATGACTCAGCCTATTTGATCATCCGCGTAGTTTTTGGGAACCGATAGTGTCAAAGGCAACCGAACAGAACGACAAGCTTAAGCGAGCGATAATCGTCTCCGCAGTGCTGCATGTGATCCTTTTTGCAGGGCTGATCTGGAGTTCGTTCGACGAGCATATTGATGCATCAGGCGGCGGTGGCGGTTCTTCTATCGACGCCGTCATGGTGGATCCCGGTGCGGTCGTGCAGAACTATAACCGTCAGCAACAGCAGCAGGCGAGTGCAAAACGGGCTGAAGAGCAGCGAGAAAAACAGGCGCAACAGCAAGCGGAGGAACTGCGTGAAAAGCAGGCCGCCGAGCAGGAACGTCTGAAGCAGCTTGAGAAAGAACGTTTGCAGGCGCAGGAAGCCGCGAAAGAGCAGGCACAACAGCAGAAGCAAGCCGAAGAGGCCGCGAAGAAAGCCCAGGAACAGCAAAAGCAGGCGGAAGAGGCGGCAGCGAAAGCCGCAGCGGATGCCAAAGCACAGGCTGATGCCCAGGCGAAATTAGCGGCAGAAGCGGCGAAGAAAGCCGCTGCCGACGCCCAGAAGAAAGCGGAAGCGGAAGCCGCGAAGAAAGCCGCCGCTGATGCTCAGAAGAAAGCGGAAGCAGAAGCCGCGAAAAAAGCCGCTGCTGATGCTCAGAAGAAAGCGGAAGCCGAAGCCGCGAAAAAAGCTGCTCAGGAAGCCGAGAAGAAAGCGGCTGCCGAGGCTGCGAAGAAAGCCGCCGCTGCCGAGAAAGCTGCCGCAGAAAAAGCCGCCGCTGCTGAAAAAGCGGCTGCGGAGAAGAAAGCTGCCGCCGAGAAAGCGGCTGCCGACAAAAAAGCTGCAGCTGAGAAGGCTGCTGCCGATAAAAAAGCGGCTGCTGAAAAAGCTGCAGCGAAAAAGGCTGCTGCAGAGAAAGCTGCTGCCGCTGCGGGCGTTGACGATCTGCTGGGCGATCTCAGTTCCGGTAAGAATGCGCCGAAAACAGGCGGTGGGGCGAAGGGGAGTGGTCAGCCGTCTAAAGACAGTGGTACTTCGGGTGCCAACGGTGGTGCGACGGGGGCGGATATCAGCGCTTACGCTAAGCAGATTCAGGTGGCTATTCAGAGTCGCCTGTTTGATGCAGGCCTTTATCAGGGTAAACAGTGCGTGCTGCATATCAACCTTGCGCCAGACGGCCGGTTGAAAAATGTGACGTCTGAAGGGGGCGATCCTGCGCTTTGTCAGGCAGCATTGGCCGCAGCAAGATCGGCGAACATTCCTAAACCGCCTAGTGAGGCTGTTTATGAAAAGATAAAAGATGCCAAACTGGACTTTAAGCTGTAATCGACTCTCCTTACGGAAGTATGGAAAACAGTCTATTGTCGTAACCAGGGTTTAGTAGTTTTGTCTATTTGGGTTTGTTAACATTCTGCTAAATTATCGTGGGTAAGGTTACCCAGATAAGGGAGATATGATGAAGCAGGCATTACGTGTAGCATTTAGTTTCTTAATGCTGTGGGCAGCTGTACTGCACGCAGAAGTACGTATCGAGATCACCCAGGGGGTGGACTCGGCACGCCCAATCGGTGTAGTTCCATTCCAGTGGGCTGGCCCTGGTGCGGCGCCTGAAGATGCCGGCGGCATCGTGGCAGCTGACCTGCGTAACAGCGGTAAATTCAACCCGTTAGATCGTTCTCGTCTGCCTCAGCAGCCGGGTAGCGCGCAGGAAGTTCAGCCTGCCGCGTGGTCTGCACTGGGCATTGATGCCGTGGTTGTGGGTCAGGTTACCCCTAACCCGGACGGCTCTTACAACGTGGCCTGGCAGCTGGTGGATACCGGTGGTGCACCGGGTACCGTTCTGGCTCAGAACTCTTACAAGGTCACTAAACAGTACCTGCGCTATGCGGCTCACGCTGCCAGCGATGCGGTATTCGAAAAACTGACCGGTATTAAAGGTGCGTTCCGTACCCGTATCGCCTATGTGGTACAGACCAACGGCGGCCAGTTCCCGTATGAGCTGCGCGTCTCTGACTACGACGGTTACAACCAGTTCCTGGTGAAACGCTCTTCTCAGCCGCTGATGTCTCCAGCCTGGTCTCCGGACGGATCTAAACTGGCTTACGTGACCTTCGAAAGCGGTCGTTCTGCGCTGGTTATCCAGACGCTGGCTAACGGTGCTGTTCGTCAGGTGGCGTCGTTCCCACGTCACAACGGTGCGCCTTCGTTCTCGCCGGACGGCTCTAAGCTGGCCTTTGCGCTGTCCAAAACCGGTAGCCTGAACCTGTACGTGATGGACATTGGTTCTGGTCAGATCCGTCAGGTGACGGATGGTCGCAGCAACAACACGGAACCATCCTGGTTCCCGGACAGCCAGAACCTGGCGTTTACCTCTGACCAGGCAGGCCGTCCGCAAATCTATAAAGTGAACATCAACGGCGGGGCTCCGCAGCGTATCACCTGGGAAGGCTCTCAGAACCAGAACGCAGATGTGAGCAGCGACGGTAAATTTATGGTAATGGTCAGCTCCAACGGTGGGCAGCAGCACATTGCCAAACAAGATCTGGTAGCGGGTGGCGTCCAAGTTCTGTCGTCAACGTTCCTGGATGAAACGCCAAGTCTGGCACCTAACGGCACTATGGTAATCTACAGCTCTTCTCAGGGGATGGGATCTGTGCTGAATCTGGTTTCTACAGATGGGCGTTTCAAAGCGCGTATTCCGGCAACTGATGGACAGGTAAAATCCCCTGCCTGGTCGCCGTATCTGTAAATAATAATTAATTGATTACTAAAGGAATCATAGAAATGCAACTGAACAAAGTGCTGAAGGGGCTGATGATCGCTCTGCCTGTAATGGCAATCGCAGCGTGTTCTTCTAACAAGAACGCCAGCAATGACCAGAGCGGCGAAGGCATGATGGGTGCCGGCACCGGTATGGACGCGAACGGCAATGGCAACATGTCCTCTGAAGAGCAAGCGCGTCTTCAGATGCAGCAGCTGCAGCAGAACAACATCGTTTACTTCGATCTGGATAAATACGACATCCGTTCTGACTTCGCTGCGATGCTGGATGCTCACGCTAACTTCCTGCGTAGCAACCCGTCTTACAAAGTCACCGTAGAAGGTCACGCGGACGAACGTGGTACTCCAGAGTACAACATCTCCCTGGGTGAACGTCGTGCTAACGCTGTTAAAATGTACCTGCAGGGTAAAGGCGTTTCTGCTGACCAGATCTCCATCGTTTCTTACGGTAAAGAAAAACCTGCAGTACTGGGTCATGACGAAGCGGCGTACGCCAAAAACCGTCGTGCCGTACTGGTTTACTAAGAGAATTGCATGAGCAGTAACTTCAGACATCATCTGTTGAGTCTGTCGTTACTGGTTGGAATAGCGGCCCCCTGGGCCGCTTTTGCTCAGGCACCAATCAGTAGTGTCGGCTCAGGCTCGGTGGAAGACCGGGTCACTCAACTCGAGCGTATCTCTAACGCTCACAGTCAGCTTTTAACCCAACTCCAGCAACAACTTTCCGATAACCAAACTGATATCGACTCCCTCCGTGGTCAGATTCAGGAGAGCCAGTATCAGCTTAACCAGGTTGTGGAACGTCAAAAGCAGATCTTGCTGCAGATTGATAGCCTGAGCAGCGGGGGGGCAGCAGCGCAACCAGCAGCGGGCGATCAAAGCGGAGCGGCCACAGACGCGCCAGCGCCTTCAGCCGATGCCTCTGCTGCGACAGGGGCGCCTGTGCAGAGCGGTGACGCGAACACGGATTACAACGCGGCCATTGCACTGGTACAGGATAAATCGCGCCAGGATGATGCTATCGTTGCGTTTCAGAACTTCGTTAAGAAGTACCCGGATTCCACTTACCAGCCAAACGCAAATTACTGGCTGGGTCAGTTGAATTACAACAAGGGTAAAAAAGACGATGCGGCGTTTTATTTCGCTTCTGTGGTGAAAAATTACCCGAAATCGCCAAAAGCGCCTGATGCAATGTTTAAGGTCGGCGTGATCATGCAGGACAAAGGTGATACTGCGAAAGCCAAAGCGGTTTATCAGCAGGTGGTTGCAAAATTCCCGGGCACGGAAGGGGCCAAACAGGCGCAAAAACGTCTGAGTTCGATGGGATGATTATCGCATGAC
Source organism: Enterobacter cloacae complex sp. OE43NF (assembly GCF_023544405.1). Taxonomy (NCBI): domain Bacteria; kingdom Pseudomonadati; phylum Pseudomonadota; class Gammaproteobacteria; order Enterobacterales; family Enterobacteriaceae; genus Enterobacter; species Enterobacter cloacae complex sp. OE43NF. Next base: position 39,890 of record NZ_JAMJFW010000027.1, on the reverse strand, counting down.
CAGAAATCGCGTTATTTCTGGTCATGCAGCATGATTACTAAGCAGTTAAGTGATCTTCATCGAAATTTTTGTTGCGCAGAATTCTTAAATCAGTAATATATGCCGCCGTTGCCACGGGATATCAAACAACGTGAAAGCAGCGTAAAAGTGGGTCGTTAGCTCAGTTGGTAGAGCAGTTGACTTTTAATCAATTGGTCGCAGGTTCGAATCCTGCACGACCCACCACTTAAAGCAGTTCTGGCAGTACAGAGTGGGTGATTAGCTCAGTTGGTAGAGCATCTCCTTTACACGGAGGGGGTCGGCGGTTCGAGCCCGTCATCACCCACCACTCGGGTCGTTAGCTCAGTTGGTAGAGCAGTTGACTTTTAATCAATTGGTCGCAGGTTCGAATCCTGCACGACCCACCACTTCAAACGTGGAACCGAGTAAAATCTTCGAAGTCAGCACCCGAATGGGTCGTTAGCTCAGTTGGTAGAGCAGTTGACTTTTAATCAATTGGTCGCAGGTTCGAATCCTGCACGACCCACCACTTCGAAGAAAAATCCCGCAAGGGGTCGTTAGCTCAGTTGGTAGAGCAGTTGACTTTTAATCAATTGGTCGCAGGTTCGAATCCTGCACGACCCACCAATGTTAAAAAGCGCCCTAAAGGCGCTTTTTTGCTATCTGCAATACAACAAATGCTCCGCACATCTATTCCCGGTGACTTTTCACTCCAGATTCGCTATCTTGTTTAGTATACAAAACACAATTGCCCTGCGTTTTGCTATGTCAGGCAAAAGAAAGGCAATATTGTTAAGCCAGTAAAACGAGAAGCCATAATGAGCGTGATGTTTGATCCTGAAGCCGCAATCTATCCCTTCCCGCCGAAGCCTGTTCCGCTGAGCATGGATGAAAAGCAGTTCTACCGTGAGAAAATCAAGCGTCTTCTCAAAGAGCGAGATGCCGTGATGGTGGCACATTACTACACCGACCCGGAAATCCAGCAGCTGGCGGAAGAGACCGGAGGCTGTATTTCTGACTCTCTGGAGATGGCGCGCTTTGGTGCAAAACATCCTGCTTCCACGCTCCTGGTTGCGGGGGTGCGTTTTATGGGGGAAACGGCAAAAATCCTTAGCCCTGAAAAAACCATCCTGATGCCAACGCTGAACGCGGAGTGTTCACTGGATCTCGGCTGTCCGATTGACGAATTCTCGGCCTTCTGCGATGCCCATCCTGACCGGACCGTGGTGGTGTACGCCAATACGTCGGCTGCAGTGAAAGCGCGCGCAGACTGGGTTGTTACGTCGAGCATCGCCGTTGAACTGATTGAGCACCTGGACAGCCTGGGTGAGAAGATTATCTGGGCACCCGACCGCCATCTGGGAAGCTACGTCCAGAAGCAGACCGGGGCAGACGTGCTCTGCTGGCAGGGCGCCTGCATCGTTCATGACGAGTTCAAGACGCAGGCACTGTCCCGCATGAAGGCGCTTTACCCTGATGCCGCTATTCTTGTTCATCCTGAATCACCGCAGTCGATTGTCGACATGGCCGATGCCGTGGGTTCAACCAGCCAGCTTATTAATGCTGCCAGAACGTTGCCGCATAAGCAGCTTATCGTGGCGACCGATCGCGGTATCTTCTACAAGATGCAGCAGGCCGTCCCGGAGAAAGAGCTCCTCGAAGCGCCAACCGCAGGCGAGGGGGCCACGTGCCGCAGCTGTGCGCACTGTCCGTGGATGGCGATGAACGGCCTGAAAGCGATTGCCGAGGGGTTAGAAACCGGCGGTGCGGCGCATGAAATCCATGTGGATGCCGCTCTGCGTGAAGGCGCGTTAGTTCCACTTAACCGCATGCTGGATTTTGCGGCTACACTACGTACTTAATTCACTACGTCCCGGGGAAAAGATGGATTTTTTTAGCACACAAAACATTCTGGTTCATATACCGATTGGTGCAGGTGGCTATGACCTGTCATGGATTGAGGCCGTTGGCACGCTGGCGGGATTACTCTGTATCTGGCTCGCAAGCCTGGAGAAGATCAGCAATTACGCGTTCGGGCTCATTAACGTTACGCTGTTTGCGATTATCTTCTTCCAGATCCAGCTCTACGCAAGCTTGCTTTTGCAGCTGTTCTTTTTTGCGGCCAATATCTACGGGTGGTACGCGTGGTCGCGGCAGAACAGCCAGCAGGAGGCCGAGCTGCAGATCCGCTGGTTACCCTTGCCGAAAGCCATCGCCTGGTTTGTCGCGTGTGTGGTCGCCATTGGTTTAATGACGGTCTACATCAACCCGGTATTTGCTTTCCTGACCCGTATTGCTGTGGCGGCCATGTCCGGCATCGGGTTACAGGTGACAATGCCAGTGCTTCAGCCGGATGCTTTCCCGTTCTGGGATTCCTGCATGATGGTGCTGTCCATTGCGGCGATGATCCTGATGACCCGTAAATACGTTGAGAACTGGCTGCTGTGGGTCATCATCAATGTCATCAGCGTGGTGATTTTCGCCCTGCAGGGCGTCTATGCGATGTCTCTGGAATATCTGCTGTTGACCTTCATTGCCCTGAACGGAAGCCGGATGTGGATTAACAGCGCGCGTGAGCGAGGCTCTCACGCGCTCTCCAATTAATGGTGATGATGATGTGAATGGTCGGACTGCGCCTCATTCAGGTGGCAATCCGGCCCGTTACAGGGCTGGTACTCCATCTGGATGGTCGCGTGACCAATTTCATAGTGATGTTCAAGAAAGTGCTGGATGCGTTCGAGCAGCGCATCGTGGTCGTGCGGCGGGATCACCTGGACGTGCAACGTCATAACCGGTTTCTCGCCCACCAGCCAGACATGCACGTGGTGGACGTTACGTACTTCAGGAACTGAACGATGCAGATTACGCTTTAACTCGGCGATATCCACAGAGGCGGGGGCCCCCTCCAGCAACTCATTGACGCTCTCCTTCAATAGCCGCCAGGCGCTGCGTAACACCAGACACGAGACCAGTACAGAAAGAATAGGGTCGACAGGCGTCCAGCCGGTGTAGAGGATCACCAGTGCGGCAACTATGGCTCCCACCGAGCCCAGTAAATCTCCCATCACATGCAGAGCCGCGGCGCGTACGTTAAGGTTCTTTTCACCACTGCCGCGATGCAAAATCCAGAAGGCCAGAAGATTGGCAAGCAGCCCCGCCACGGCGATCGCCATCATTGTCATCCCGGCGACCGGCTGAGGGTGTCTGAAGCGCTGAATGGCCTCCCAGACGATAAGAAGGGTAATGACCACCAGCGCAATCGCATTAACAAACGCGGCAAGCGTCGTCAGCCTCAGCCAGCCGAACGTATGGCGTGCATTAGGAGGACGACGGGCAAACTGTACGGCCAGGAGGGCAAAAAGCAGCGCTGCTGCATCGGTAAGCATATGTCCGGCGTCAGCCAGCAGCGCCAGGGAGCCGGAGATCAAACCGCCGATGACCTCAATAATCATGAAGGTGGCGGTAACGCCGAAGGCCAGCAGCAAGCGTTTAGCGTTGTCGTCGCCGGAGGCGTGGGAATGTGTGTGAGCCATGTTATCTTTCCTGATTCGTTATTGTTATTAGTGTAGCGTTTTTAATAAGTTACTCAAAAAGAAAGGAGAGCCTGAGCTCTCCTTTCGCAGTTAAATCAATAACCGGTTACTGGGTTGTACCATCCGTTTTGGTATTGGCATCATCGCCCACTTTGTCATTCGCGTCCGGGCAACGGCCGTCTTTACACATTGTGTTTTTGTGAACCTCATCCTTGCTCATATTGTCATGATTCATGGTGCCGGAGTCGGTACCATCAGGGTGCAGCATCGTGCCGCCGGTGTTGGTGTTCCCGTTATTAATTTGGCTGTTATCGACATTGTTCGGGGCGACATTCTGTTTGGCATCAGGGGCCACCTGGCCTGCTGACGCAGCCGCGTTAGCATCGCCGTTACCCGATGAGCTCGTTTCAGCCGCAAGAACGCTGCCGCTTGCCAGGGTGAGGGTTGCCGTCAGGAAGAGAGTTGCCAGTTTCGTCATTTTCATCATGGTGCTCCTGTTCTTGTCGTTACGCTGGATAACATTCTCCAACAGTGCATCTTTTTCAGAGGCGAAAGATCCCGCCAGACGGACTTACGTCAGTAGGGAATCGCGTTTAATAAAGCAAAAATGGTTGTTACAGTTAAAAAGCTTAGGTTAGATCTCGTTTTTCGCTATTTTGTGGCGATTTTTAGGCGAATTCCAGGAATTATCTGCGTGAAGTGTAAAACCGTGTTTACACTTCCTGGTCGACAAGATAGATTGAAAGGATTGCTTTCATTACAAAAGATATGGCAGAGCTGGAAAGAAGATGAATTATCAGAACGACGATTTACGCATTAAAGAGATCAATGAGTTATTACCTCCTGTAGCACTCCTTGAGAAATTCCCCGCCACTGAAAATGCCGCAAACACGGTTTCTCATGCTCGTAAAGCGATCCACAAGATCCTGAAAGGTAATGACGATCGTCTTCTGGTGGTGATTGGCCCGTGCTCAATCCACGATCCTGCCGCGGCAAAAGAGTATGCCGCGAGACTGCTTAAGCTGCGCGAAGAGCTTAAAGATGAGCTGGAAATTGTGATGCGCGTGTACTTTGAAAAGCCGCGCACCACCGTTGGCTGGAAAGGGCTGATTAACGATCCGCATATGGACAACAGCTTCCAGATTAACGACGGCCTGCGTATTGCGCGCAAGCTGCTGCTGGAGATTAACGACAGTGGCCTGCCTGCCGCCGGTGAGTTCCTGGATATGATTACGCCACAATATCTGGCAGACCTGATGAGCTGGGGCGCCATTGGCGCGCGTACCACTGAATCTCAGGTTCACCGTGAACTGGCGTCCGGCCTCTCTTGCCCGGTGGGGTTTAAAAACGGTACCGATGGCACCATCAAAGTCGCTATTGATGCCATCAATGCGGCAGGGGCACCACACTGCTTCCTGTCCGTGACCAAATGGGGTCACTCTGCCATTGTTAACACCAGCGGTAACGGTGACTGCCATATCATTCTGCGCGGCGGTAAAGAGCCTAACTACAGCGCAAAACATGTCGCGGAAGTGAAGGTCGGGCTGGAAAAAGCCGGGTTGCCGCCTCAGGTGATGATCGACTTCAGCCACGCCAACTCCAGCAAGCAGTTTAAAAAGCAGATGGAAGTCGGCGCAGATGTTTGTCAGCAGATTGCTGGCGGCGAGAAAGCGGTGATAGGGGTGATGATTGAAAGCCATCTGGTTGAGGGTAACCAGAACCTCGAAGGCAGCGAGCCGCTGGTCTATGGCAAGAGCGTGACGGATGCCTGCATTGGCTGGGAAGATACCGACGCCATCCTGCGTCAGCTGGCGAATGCGGTAAAAGCCCGTCGCGGTTGATTCTTCCGGCACTAATAAAAAAGCGCGGAAGGCTCCGCGCTTTTTTTATGCCCGGCGAAAATTACTTCGCTTTACCCTGGTTCGCAACAGCCGCGGCTTTCGCTGCGATCTCATCCGCGTTACCCAGATAGTAGTGTTTGATTGGCTTGAAGTTTTCGTCGAACTCATACACCAGCGGTACGCCAGTCGGGATGTTCAGTTCGAGGATCTCGTCTTCACCCATGTTGTCCAGGTATTTCACCAGCGCGCGCAGGGAGTTACCGTGAGCGGCGATGATCACGCGCTCACCGCTTTTCAGGCGTGGCAGAATGGTTTCGTTCCAGTAAGGAACAACGCGGTCGATGGTCAGCGCCAGGCTCTCGGTGGTTGGCAGCTCAGCGTCGGTCAGTTTCGCGTAACGCGGGTCGTGGCCCGGATAGCGCTCGTCATCTTTGGTCAGCTCTGGTGGGGTGACCGCGAAGCCGCGACGCCACTGTTTAACCTGCTCGTCACCGTACTTCTCAGCGGTTTCGGCTTTGTTCAGACCCTGCAGCGCACCGTAGTGACGCTCGTTCAGTTTCCAGGATTTCTCAACCGGCAGCCAGGCCTGATCCAGCTCGTCCAGCACGTTCCACAGGGTGTGGATGGCACGTTTCAGCACAGAGGTGTAAGCAAAATCAAAGCTGAAGCCTTCTTCTTTCAGCAGTTTACCTGCTGCTTTTGCTTCGCTTACGCCTTTCTCAGACAGATCAACGTCGTACCAACCGGTGAAGCGGTTTTCGTTGTTCCACTGGCTTTCGCCGTGGCGCACCAGAACCAGCTTAGTAATAGCCATCTCTTACTCCTCAAGCATTTTTAGAATGATAACAATTCTCATTATATTGCCGTGGCCGTGCCAGCAGCAACGCTTAACCCTAACCATAGCGAAAATAGTCTCTGAGTGTAAGGTGCTTGTGAATCCAGGGTTATGATTTTGTCTGCGATTGGCGCTATTTTCAGCAAGGCGTGCAGAAAAAAGCCCTCCAGGGGAGGGCTGACGATGTTGCGGCCGGAGGTTAAGCGTGCGGAGTAAAATGATACTCGGTGACGCTGACGTACTCTTCACCCGGGCGCAGCACACAGTCCGGCTGTGGCCATTCGGGATGGTTCGGGCTGTCCGGCAGGAACTCGCTTTCCAGCGCCAGACCTTGCCAGTCGCTGTACTCGCCGTGCTCTCGTGCGGTTGTCCCGCCAAGATAGTTACCGGAGTAGAATTGCAGGGCAGGGGCGCTGGTGTAGACCGTCATCTGCAGTTTTTCATCCGCAGACCAGACCTGTGCAGCAGGCTGTTTCACATCGCCTTGTGCCTGCAGCAGGAACGCGTGGTCGTAACCTTTCACCTTGCGCTGATCGTCATCGCTCAGGAAATCCTGGGCGATGGATTTTGCGTTGCGGAAGTCAAAGCTGGTACCTTCCACGGGCTTCAGACCCTGATACGGAATGCCCATCTCGTCCACCGGCAAATAGGCATCCGCAAGGATCTGCAGCTTATGGTTACGCACATCGCACTGATTACCGTCCAGATTGAAGTAGGCGTGGTTGGTCAGGTTGACCGGACACGGCTTATCGGCCGTCGCACGGTATTCAATGGCGATACGGTTGTCGTCGGTCAGCGTAAAGCGTGCAAACGCGGTAAGGTTACCCGGGAATCCCTGGTCGCCATCCAGCGAGTCAAGTGAAAACAGCACTTCCCGGTCGTTTTGCTGGACAATTTTCCAGCGGCGTTTGTCAAATCCTTCCGGTCCACCATGCAGCTGGTTCTCACCCTGGCTTGGCAGCAACGTGTAGCGAACACCGTCGAGCTCAAAACGGCTTTTCGCAATGCGGTTCGCATAGCGCCCGACGGACGCGCCAAGATAGGCGGCCTGGTTGATATACTGCTCAGGCGAGGCGCAGCCGAGAAGGGTTTCGCGCACGCTGCCGTCTGGCATTGGTACGCGGGCGGAAAGTAGGGTGGCACCCCAGTCCATGAGCGTAACAACCATCCCCGCGCTGTTGCGCAGGGTTAACAGGCGATACGGCAGACCATCCGGTGCGAGGGTTGGCGTTTCGTTTAGCACTGTCCGGCTCCTTGTGATGCTTTACAAACATAGAACGTTTCTTTAATGCCCGTTTTGGCTTCGTACTGTTTCTCCACCGCCGACTGGACGGCCGGGACGAGATCTTCCGGCACCAGAGCGACGATGCAGCCACCAAAACCACCGCCCGTCATGCGTACACCGCCTTTATCGCCGATGACTGCTTTGACAATCTCCACCAGGGTGTCGATTTGCGGAACGGTGATTTCGAAGTCATCGCGCATGGAGGCGTGGGACTCTGCCATCAGTTCCCCCATACGTTTCAGGTCTCCTTTTGCCAGCGCGGAAGCGGCTTCAACGGTTCGGGCGTTTTCGGTCAGCACATGACGAACGCGTTTTGCCACTACCGGATCCAGCTCGTGCGCCACTTTGTTGAATTCATCAAGCGTCACGTCGCGCAGGGCCGACTGCTGGAAGAAGCGTGCGCCGGTTTCGCACTGCTCGCGGCGGGTGTTGTACTCGCTGCCCACCAGCGTACGTTTAAAGTTGCTGTTGATAATCACGACCGCGGCACCCTTTGGCAGGGGAACGGCTTTGGTTCCAAGCGTTCGGCAGTCAATCAGTAACGCATGCTCTTTTTTGCCCAGCGCGGAGATAAGCTGGTCCATGATGCCGCAGTTGCAGCCCACAAACTGATTCTCCGCTTCCTGGCCGTTCAGTGCGATTTGCGCCCCGTCCAGCGGCAGATGGTACAGCTGCTGGAAGACGGTTCCCACCGCCACTTCCAGGGATGCCGACGAGCTTAAACCGGCCCCTTGTGGCACGTTGCCGCTGATGACGAGATCTGCACCGCCAAAATTCTTGTTACGCTTTTGCAGATGTTTCACCACGCCGCGCACATAGTTGGACCACTGCTGGCTGTCGTGGATAACAATCGGGGCATCGAGGGAAAACTCGTCTATCTCATTACTGTAATCCGCCGCAATCACGCGCACTTTGTGGTCATCGCGCTTTGCGCAGGCGATCACCGTCTGGTAATCAATGGCACAGGGCAGAACAAAACCGTCGTTGTAGTCGGTGTGTTCACCAATCAGGTTTACGCGGCCAGGTGCCTGGATAACGTGGGTGGCAGGGTAGCCAAATTTTTCAGCAAACAGGGATTGTGTTTTATCTTTCAGACTCATTTATTAGACTCCTGATTCGCGATAATGGACATCGCTAACGGCACGCAGGCGTTCTGCGGCCTGTTCTGCCGTCAGGTCACGCTGGGTTTCCGCCAGCATTTCATAGCCCACCATAAATTTACGCACCGTCGCAGAACGCAGCAGCGGCGGATAGAAATGGGCATGCAACTGCCAGTGTTGATTCTCTTCGCCGTTAAACGGTGCGCCGTGCCAGCCCATTGAGTACGGGAAGGAGCACTGGAACAGATTGTCGTAACGGCTGGTCAGCTTTTTCAGCGCCAGCGCAAGATCGTCACGCTGTGGGTCGCTGAGATCCGTAATGCGCTGAACATGTGCTTTAGGCAGCAGCAGCGTTTCAAAGGGCCACGCCGCCCAGTACGGTACAACGGCCAGCCAGTGTTCCGTTTCGACCACAGTACGGCTACCGTCGGCCAGTTCACGCCGGGTGTAGTCCACCAGCATCGGGGAGCCGTTTTCCGCGTAATAGGCTTTTTGCAGGCGATCTTCTCGTTCGGCTTCGTTGGGCAGGAAACTGTTCGCCCAGATCTGCCCGTGTGGATGCGGGTTAGAGCAGCCCATCGCGGCGCCTTTATTTTCGAATACCTGCACCCACGGATAAGTCTGGCCCAGCTCCGCAGTTTGTGCCTGCCAGGTGCTCACCACCTCTTTCAGCGCATCAACACTAAGCTCCGGTAGCGTTTTGCTGTGATCGGGCGAGAAGCAGATCACGCGGCTGGTTCCCCGGGCGCTTTCACAACGCATCAGCGGATCATCGCTCTGCGGCGCGTCCGGCGTGTCGGTCATGAGCGCGGCAAAATCGTTGGTGAAAACGAAGGTGCCTTTGTAGTCCGGGTTTTTATCTCCCGTTACGCGGGTGTTGCCCGGACACAGGAAGCAGTCCGGGTCGTGCTGTGGCAGCGTCTGTTTTGCAGGCGTCTCTTGCGCCCCCTGCCAGGGGCGCTTGGCGCGATGCGGAGACACCAAAATCCATTGCCCGCTAAGCGGGTTAAAACGACGATGCGGATGATCGACGGGATTGAATGAAGTCATGACGGATCCTTAGTCCGGATAACCTTGTGGGTGGCGAGACTGCCAGTGCCAGGTATCCTGTGCCATTTCATCCAGCGTGCGGGTAACACGCCAGTTAAGCTCTTTATCGGCTTTGGTTGCATCAGCCCAGTATGCCGGGAGGTCTCCTTCGCGGCGGGGGGCGAAGTGATAGTTGACCGGCTTACCGCAGGCTTTGCTGAAAGCGTTAACCACATCCAGCACGCTGCTGCCAATACCGGCGCCGAGGTTGTAAATATGCACGCCCGGTTTGTCGGCCAGCTGCTGCATTGCCGCCACGTGGCCGTCGGCCAGATCCATAACGTGGATGTAATCACGCACGCCGGTGCCATCTTCAGTTGGATAGTCATTGCCGAACACCGCCAGCGACTCGCGGCGGCCCACCGCCACCTGTGCGATATACGGCATCAGGTTATTCGGAATACCCTGCGGATCTTCACCCATATCGCCTGACGGATGGGCGCCGACCGGGTTGAAGTAGCGCAGCAGGGCGATGCTCCACTCCGGTTGTGCTTTTTGCAGGTCGGTCAGGATCTGTTCCACCATCAGTTTGCTTTTGCCGTACGGGCTTTGTGGCGTACCGGTGGGGAAGCTTTCAACGTAAGGAATTTTGGGCTGATCGCCGTAGACGGTGGCGGATGAGCTAAAGATGAAGTTTTTGACGTTCGCCGCGCGCATGGCGGAGATAAGACGCAGGGTACCGTTGACGTTGTTGTCGTAATACTCAAGCGGCTTCGCGACCGACTCACCGACCGCTTTCAGGCCAGCGAAGTGGATCACCGTTTCAATGGCGTGGTCGTGGAGGATCTCGGTCATCAACGCTTCATTGCGGATGTCACCTTCGACGAAAGTCGGCTGTTTTCCGCCAAGACGTTCAATCACAGGCAGCACGCTGCGCTTACTATTGCACAGGTTGTCGAGGATGATGACATCATGACCGTTTTGCAGCAGTTGCACACAGGTATGACTTCCTATGTAACCGCTACCACCTGTTACCAGAACTCGCATATTTCGCTCCATTAGGCTTATGGTATGTAATAACCATAGCATAACAGAGACGTGAAAAGTGTGACATGGGATAAATTAGTGGAATCGTTTACACTGTTTTTCAAACCCGCTTTTTTTTGATCCAGTCGCATTGTAGATCAAACAGATAAAGAAGTATCACTGCAGGTTATCTGAAAAGCGGAGGGCGGCACCCTCCGGAAGTTAATCGATTTTGCTCAGCAGGTAGCGATAGTGCTCACCGTCCGGGATAAACTCCAGACGGTGCGTGATGCAGGCCGGTGCGTCTTCAGCATGATGTGAGACAAACAGTAACTGGGTCTCACCTTCGCCAATCAGCACATCCACAAAGCGACGGATCAGCTGGCGGTTCAGCGGATCCAGCCCCTGAAGCGGCTCATCGAGGATCAGCAGGGTCGGGTGTTTCACCAGCGCCCGGACGATCAATGCCAGACGCTGCTGCCCCCAGGACAGACTGTGAAACGGCGCATCAGCGACCCGGTTGTCCATCCCCAGAATATCCAGCCACTGCTGGGCCAGCTTGTGCTGTTTGTCCGATACCGCCTGATAAATACCGATGGAATCAAAGTACCCGGAGAGGATCACATTGCGTACGGTGGTGCTGACCCGGTAATCCAGATGCAGGCTGCTGCTGACATAGCCGATATGCTTTTTGATATCCCAGATGGTTTCACCGCTTCCGCGACGGCGGCCAAACAGGGTCAGATCGTTACTGTAGCCCTGCGGGTGATCGCCGGTGATCAGACTCAGCAGCGTCGATTTCCCCGCGCCGTTGGGACCGACAATCTGCCAGTGTTCGCCCGGGTTAACCGTCCAGCTGAGATGATTCAGGATCGGACGATCGTCATAAGAGACCACCCCGTCACGCAGCACAATCCGCGGCTGATTGGGATCTAAAGCGAGACGTACCGAAGGGGCATCGGGTTCGGGCAGGGTAATGCCGTCGAGCTTTTCGCTGTGCGCCAGTTGGGCAATCAACGCCTGCTTTAGCAGTACCGATTTTTCGCCGGTTTCGGTAAGGCTGCAGTCCGCCAGCACCCCGGCGTTCTGCACAAAATCCGGGATTTCATCAAAACGGTTAAGCACCAGCACAAGGGTGTAGCCCTGCTGGTTAAGCGAGGCCAGCAGGTCCGCCAGTTGGGCGCGGGACTGCACGTCCAGACCGTCGAACGGCTCATCCAGGATTAACAGCTCAGGTTCGCTCATCAGCGCCTGGCAGAGCAGCGTTTTACGCGTCTCGCCGGTAGAAAGGTATTTGAAGCGGCGGTTGAGAAGGGCGGTGATGCCAAACTGCTCCGCCAGCTGCTGACAACGGGCAGGATTGTTGACTTCATCCTGAATAATTTCTGCCGTTGTGCGGCCCGTGTCTTCTTCGCCCGGGCTGAGGAGGTCCGTGTTGTTACGCTGCCATTCATCGCTCACCAGCTTCTGCAACTGTTCAAACGACAGGCGCGTCGTACGCGTAAAATGGCTCTGGCGTTCACCTTTAAGCAGGGTGAGCTCTCCGGCCAGCGCTCGGGCCAGCGCGGACTTGCCGCTTCCGTTGGTGCCCACAAATGCCCAGCTTTCACCCGCATGGAGTGTTAAATCTGGCAGCGTCAGCGTTCGGGTATCGCCAAGACGAAACGTACCTTGCGAAATATGCAATGATGACATGATTTATCCCATTTTTTGCAGCATCAGATGTCAGGGATACTCACTGTCGACACGCTTGTCAATCTGCTCAGCACAATGTGGCGATAATTACCCGGTCTGCGTTGAAATATGCGGTGACTACAGCACCTTCTTCTAATTCGTGCGCCTCGCTCAGGGCAACCGTCGCGCACAGCACCTGGCCGTCCGGCAGGGTCATCAGGACCTCACACTGCGCTTCACCACGTTCAATGTGCTGGATGGTGCCCTGCAGCTGGTTGTCTGCCGCTTTGGCGCGTTCGGCATCGCGCGTCACTGCGACCCACGGCGCTTTCAGCAACACCAGCACCTCCTTGCCTTCATCCAGCCCCAGACGCTCTCCGCTTTGGGCGGTAATCGCGGCTTTCAGGCGGGTGGTACCGTCGGCAAGCAGGATCTCGATATGTTGCTGGACCTGCCCGTTATCGCGCGCGGTGACCGTGCCAAACCACTGGTTGCGGGCGCTGGTCTGGAGTGAGAAGCGAGAAATGGCGGCTAACAGGCTGTCCAGCGGGAGGTTATCATCGTCACTTAGCACATCGAACGCTTTCTGCTGGATATGGGCCAGCAGGTCATAAAGCTGAATCAGACGCTGGCCGTAGCGGGTCAGCACGGCGCCACCGCCCCCTTTGCCGCCCGTGGCTCGCTCAACCAGCATCTGCTCGCTCAGGGTATTCATGTCGTTGATCGCGTCCCAGGCGCTTTTATAACTAATGCCCGCGTTCTTTGCCCCCTGGCTTATTGAACCCGTTTGTTCTATTTGTTTAAGCAGGGCGATACGTCGCGGATCGGCGAAAAGCTTCTGCTGAAGTCGTAGGGTAAGGAGAATTTCAGCCTGCATAACGGAGTGTCCTGACAAAAGGGCTATTGTGAACCAAATGGCACAGGGCGCAAAGGGGACCGCACAAAAGGGGATGTTTTTCTTACTTTTCAGGGTAGAATAAGCCGTCCACAATATCTGGAGAAAACCATGTTAGAGTTGTTGAAAAGTCTGGTATTCGCCGTGATCATGGTACCAGTAGTGATGGCCATCATCCTCGGTGCCATCTACGGCCTGGGTGAAGTGTTCAACGTCTTTTCGAACATTGGTCACAGAGACCGCGCTAAAAAGCAGCACTGATTCCCCACAAAACGCCCGGCTTGCCCGGGCGTTTTGCTCTCAAGTATTTTTCGTCATCGCCGATATGATTTAAAGCATCCGGTAATTGTACCTCTTGATCGGTACGATTTAACGCTGGGATATCTCCGGCGTTGTCGTTATATTATTGCGTATATAACGAAACTCACAGGAGCTACAGATGGCACGTACAGGGGTACGCTTTTTCGCAGGGGCAACGCTGGCACTTTCGCTGACCGGACACGCGCTGGCCGACGAAGGTAAAATTACGGTTTTTGCGGCGGCGTCGCTGACGAATGCGATGCAGGATATTGCTGCTGCGTATAAAAAAGAGAAGAACGTCGACGTCGTCTCCTCTTTTGCGTCTTCGTCTACACTGGCGCGCCAGATAGAAGCGGGGGCACCGGCCGATCTGTTCATCTCTGCCGATCAGAAATGGATGGATTACGCCGTTGATAAGAAAGCCGTGGATACGACAACCCGCGAAACGCTGCTGGGGAATAGCCTTGTCGTGGTCGCGCCAAAAGCCAGTCCGCAGGGTGACATCACCATCAACAAAGAGACTCACTGGACGCGTCTTCTGAACGGTGGCCGGCTGGCAGTGGGCGATCCGGACCATGTACCGGCTGGGATTTACGCGAAAGAGGCCCTGCAGAAACTGGGCGCGTGGCAGACACTGTCATCAGATCTGGCGCCGGCGGAAGATGTACGCGGTGCGCTGGCGCTGGTGGAGCGCAATGAGGCTCCGCTGGGCATTGTCTACGGCTCGGATGCCGTTGCCAGCAAGGGGGTCAAAGTGGTTGGCACGTTCCCGGAAGACGCCCACAAAAAAGTGGAATATCCTGTTGCGATTGTTGATGGACATAAAAATGCGACCGTGACGGCCTTCCAGGCGTACCTGAAGGGGCCGGAAGCGTCCGCAATCTTTAAACGTTATGGATTTACGACTCACGAATGATATTGACCGATCCTGAATGGCAGGCTGTACTGCTGAGCCTGAAAGTCTCTTCCCTGGCGGTTGCGCTAAGTTTGCCCTTTGGGATCTTCTTTGCCTGGTTGCTGGTGCGCTGTAAGTTTCCCGGCAAAGCGCTGCTTGACAGCGTTCTCCATCTTCCGCTGGTGTTGCCGCCCGTCGTGGTGGGATATCTGCTGCTGGTGTCCATGGGCCGACGCGGGTTTATCGGCCAATGGCTGTACGACTGGTTCGGGCTGACCTTTGCCTTTAGCTGGCGCGGTGCGGTGCTGGCCGCGGCGGTGATGTCATTTCCGCTGATGGTGAGGGCTATCCGCCTGGCGCTGGAAGGGGTGGATATCAAACTGGAACAGGCCGCCCGCACGCTGGGTGCCGGGCGCTGGCGCGTCTTTTTCACCATTACGCTACCGCTCACGCTGCCGGGCATTATTGTCGGTACGGTACTGGCCTTTGCCCGTTCGCTGGGTGAATTCGGTGCCACCATTACCTTTGTTTCGAACATCCCCGGTGAAACGCGGACGATCCCTTCGGCCATGTATACGCTGATACAGACGCCGGGTGGCGAAGGTGCTGCGGCGCGTCTGTGCGTTATCTCAATTGTGCTGGCGCTGATATCGCTGCTGGTCTCTGAATGGCTGGCGCGACTCAGCCGCGAGCGGATGGGGAAATAGTTATGCTGGAACTCCATTTCACCCAGACGCTGGGAAACCACACCCTTACACTGGACGAGACGCTGCCTGCCACCGGCATCACCGCCATCTTTGGGGTCTCCGGCGCCGGGAAAACCTCGCTCATTAATGCGATCGGTGGCCTGACACGTCCTCAGGCAGGGCGCATTGTGCTGAATAATCGCGTCCTGAATGACGTTGAAAACAAGATTTACCTGACGCCGGATAAACGGCGCATTGGCTATGTGTTTCAGGATGCGCGGTTATTCCCGCACTACAGCGTGCGCGGGAATCTGCGTTACGGCATGGCCAAAAGCATGGCCGCGCAGTTTGACAAGCTGGTGGCGCTGCTGGGCATTGAGCCACTGCTTGACCGGTTGCCTTCCTCGCTCTCCGGCGGTGAGAAACAGCGGGTGGCGATAGGGCGCGCGTTGCTCACCGCCCCCGAACTCCTGCTGCTTGATGAGCCGCTGGCCTCGCTGGATATTCCGCGCAAACGTGAACTCCTGCCGTATCTCCAGCGCCTGGCGCGTGAAATCAAGATCCCGATGCTGTACGTCAGCCACTCCCTGGATGAAATTCTGCATCTGGCGGATAACGTACTGGTGCTGGAAAACGGCAGCGTAAAGGCGTTTGGCAATCTTGAAGAGGTCTGGGGCAGTAGCGTCATGCACCCGTGGCTGCCCCGGGAGCAGCAGAGCAGTATCCTGAAGGTGAGCGTGCTGGAGCACCACCCGCATTACGCGATGACCGCCCTGGCATTGGGCGACCAGCACCTGTGGGTGAATAAAATCGACAAGCCCCTGCAGTCGGCGCTGCGTATTCGTATTCAGGCGTCGGATGTCTCTCTGGTTTTACAGCCTCCGCTGCAGACCAGTATCCGAAATATCCTGCGCGCGAAGGTCGCCGAGTGTTTTGATGATAACGGTCAGGTAGAGGTGCAGCTTGAGGTGGGGAGCAGGACGCTCTGGGCACGGATCAGCCCGTGGGCCAGGGATGAGTTAGGGATCAAACCTGGCCTGTGGCTTTACGCGCAAATCAAGAGCGTCTCCATTACCACCTGATTACAGCAGGTGGGTATAAATATACTGCGCGATGCTGTCGGTGGTGTTATCGCCAATCACCACGTTAGCGCGCGCTTTCACCGCGTCATCGGCATTGCCCATTGCCACGCCCGTTCCGGCGGCTTCCAGCATGCTGATGTCGTTGTAGTTATCGCCAAAGGCGATCACATCCTGCATTGACCACCCCTGAGACTGCACGAACTGCGTCAGGCGTTTACCTTTGCTGTTGCCTTTACGGGCGATATCCACCTGGTCATGCCAGGACCATTCGCACTCCAGACCCAGCGCCTCTTCAACGTGTTTCGCGAAGGTATTCAGTTTGGTGGTATCTTCATCGGTCAACGCGAATTTCCAGATAGCCTCAACATCCTGAGCCGCCTGGCGCAGGGAAGAGACCTGGGTAAAGACCGGACGCTGCGCTTCTGGCAGAGACTGAGCCCAGTTGGTGGTGCGGATTACGTGGCCGGTCGGGCGCTCATAGACCATCGCATTATCGACATACATCAGGCCGTGGATCGCATGTTCATCCAGTAGATCAATTAACTGCAATGCCTGGGGAACCGGCAGTGGGTCGGATTCTAAAACCTTTTTTGCTTGATAATCATACAAATAAGTGCCATTACAACAAATTGCAGGTGTATCTAACGCCAGTGCCTGATAAAAAGGGTGAATGGCAACGTGATGTCGACCCGTTACGATAAGGAGTTGATATCCCACTTCTTGCGCGCGTTTAAGCGCTTGAAGGGAGGAGGGGAGAAGGGTTTTTTGCGGCGTCAGTAAGGTACCGTCTAAATCCAGAGCAATCACACGCGAGGTCATTTGTTTTTCCGGGTTAATATTGAATTTACGATCTGATGGGATGGTACACCGAGAGGCGAACGCGTCAAAATTCCCGTCGACAATTCAGCATTCACCGTCAAAAGTTAACTACTTTCATGCGCAGTGAGGAGTGAATATTCATGAAACAAACCGTTTATACCGCCAGTCCTGAAAGCCAGCAGATCCACGTCTGGCGTTTAAATGCCGAGGGGACCCTCACGCTGGTGCAGGTTGTTGATGTGCCAGGTCAGGTACAACCAATGGCGATCAGCCCGGATAAACGTTTCTTGTACGTGGGTGTGCGCCCGGAGTTTCGCGTGCTGGCCTACCGCATCTCTCCGGATGACGGCGCGCTGACTTACACTGCGGAAGCGCCATTGCCGGGTAGCCCAACCCACATCTCAACCGATCGCCAGGGCAACTTTGTTTTCAGCGGCTCCTATAACGCGGGCTGTGTCAGCGTGACGCGTCTGGAAGAGGGCATTCCGGTCGAAACCGTGGATGTGGTGGAAGGGCTGGAAGGCTGCCACTCGGCGAATATCTCCCCGGACAACCGCACACTGTGGGTACCGGCGCTGAAGCAGGATCGTATCTGCCTGTTTACCCTGAGCGACGATGGTCACCTGGTGGCGCAGAATCCGGCTGAAGTGACCACCGTAGAGGGGGCAGGCCCGCGTCATATGGTCTTCCATCCAAACCAGCAGTACGCCTACGTGGTCAACGAGCTGAACAGTTCAGTGGACGTCTGGGAACTGAAAGATCCTAACGGGCAGATTGAGTGCGTGCAGACGCTGGATATGATGCCGTCTGACTTCTCGGATACCCGCTGGGCGGCGGATATTCACATTACGCCGGATGGTCGCCATCTCTACGCCTGTGACCGTACTTCCAGCCTGATCACCATCTTTAGCGTCTCGGAAGACGGCAGCGTGCTGGCAGTAGAAGGCTTCCAGCCGACGGAAACGCAGCCGCGTGGCTTTAATATCGATCACAGCGGTAAATATCTGATTGCAGCGGGGCAGAAGTCTCACCACATCGCCCTGTACGAAATCAAAGGCGAGCAGGGCCTGCTGGAAGAGAAAGGGCGCTATGCGGTAGGCCAGGGGCCAATGTGGGTAGTGGTAAACGCTCACTAAGCGGCTTAAAACAAAAAACCTCGCGAACGCGAGGTTTTTTTATGCCCGATGGTACTGCATTAACGGACAGGCCGGGTAAGGCGAAGCCGCCACCCGGCAAAACAGATTACTGCTTCGGCTCAGCAACCACTTTGCTACCCAGACCGCGGTTGTTGTATTCCCACATGCGGTTGAAGTTAGCGTCGTTCAGGTTGCGCTGCACGTTTCCTTTATCGTCCACGGAACCGGTATTGCCGGAGAATGGACGTTTGGAGATGGCGGCGTCAGCCCATGGTTTTGCCACGTTGAAACCTTCGTTGATAACGCTGTCGCGGATCACAACCTGACCGTTGGTTGCAGAGTCCACGTCCAGGGAGCGACCCAGCTGCGCCACGCCGTCACCGGAGGCGTTGAAGCGGCTGTTGACGGCGAGGAAGCCATAGAACAGGTTAGACTGTGTCGCTGGCGCAAAGACATAACCTTCCTGCTGGGTACGTGAGTTCACGACGCGGAAATCGGTGTTATCAAATACCACCGCGCCACGACCGGAGACCATATCCACATCACCTTCGATGTAGCTGTTGGTCACCAGCGTACGGGTCAGACGGTTATTCTGCAGGGTGTTCTGTACGCCGCTGTTGGTCACGAAGAAGGTGTTCTGACGACCCAGAATATTCACGTTGTTGATCTGCACTTTGTCGCCATCGCTACGCAGCGCCACGGCCTGGTGGTTACCCGCATCAACGCTGTCGCCCAGGGTGTTCTGAATGGTCAGGTTCTGCAGCTGCAGACCGTTGTTCTGAGACCAGACGACCGCAGAACACATCACGCCAATGGTAGCGGCACGCTTGCTCTGGCAGTTATCAAACATATACCAGGCCGGTTTGCCCGGCATGTATTTACCCGCCGGGTTGACCAGGTGACGCCAGGTGGTGCTGTCCATTTCGGAATCAATCGCCAGACCAATTTTAACGTCGATGGCTTTTTCGCCCAGACCGTAAAGGGTGATGCTGCCCGGTGCTGCCGGAATGTAAACGGTACCTTCATATTCACCTGGCATGATCGCGATGTACTGGCGAGATGCGCTGTGTTTGGTGATGGCAGCGTCAACCGCAGCCTGAATAGAGGTATGCGTCACGCCCTGCGCCCCTGCCGGACCCACAACAAAGTTTGGCTGCTTCGGCAGGTTAATAGAAGACGGCGTCCACGGCGCAGCGTTTGGATCCATCGCGGAGAAGTAGTGCGCGCGATCGAAGTTTTTCGCTTCATCAGCGGACAAAATCGGACGGGACGCGGTGCCTGGCGCGACCTGCTCAGAAGGTCGCTGATCCGGTGGCGTTGAACTGCATGCGGATAATGTCACGCCAAAGGCGAGTGCCAACGCCAGACGGGAAATCCTGGAAATGTTCAAGGTGAAGCTCCTGGGTATGCAAGTCTTAAACGAGATAGACGAAATAGCCTGCTTTTTTATACTAAGTTGAGCGAAACGGGAAGATAAAAAGGGGAAAAGTTGCATTTTTCGCCCGCAGGGGGCGGGAAAGTCGTCACAAATAAATAACATTTTCATAAAGGCGGTTGACAGCAGCCAGCAGATGAAAATAAATGTCTATACAATCCATGACAAGTGAAAGGCTTATGCTGCAACTTCATCCCGACGATGTGATATGGCGAAATGCGCGACTGGCGACAATGGTTCCTGGTGAAGAATCGTATGGCCTGCAAGCGCATCATGCCCTTGTGGTGCGCGGTCAAACCCTTCTGGCCGTCATTCCTGAAGCAGACCTCCCTTCCGGGCATGATAAATGCGTCGATCTCGGTGGACGCCTGGTCACGCCGGGTCTTATCGACTGCCATACCCACCTGGTGTTTGGCGGCAATCGCGCGGCGGAGTGGGAGCAGCGTCTCAACGGTGTCTCCTATCAGACCATCAGCGCACAGGGGGGCGGAATTAACGCCACCGTCTCGGCAACCCGCGACAGTTCGCCGGAAAATTTGCTTACACTGGCGCAGCAGCGGCTGGAGCGGTTAATGAATGAAGGGGTGACCACCCTGGAAATCAAATCCGGCTACGGTCTTAACGCCGCGGCTGAAGAAAAAATGCTGCAGGTCGCACGCCAGCTCAGCCTGAGTAATCCGGTTGAGATCAGCCCAACCCTGCTGGCGGCACATGCGGTTCCGGCGGAATACCGCCACGATCCAGACGCGTACCTCACACTGGTGTGCGAGCAGATCATGCCCGAACTGTGGCAAAAAGGGCTGTTCGAAGCGGTGGATGTTTTTTGTGAAAACGTCGGCTTCACGCCAGCACAAACCGAGCGGCTTTTCCTGGCCGCCCGCGCACGGGGTATTCCGGTGAAAGGGCACGTGGAGCAACTTTCTAACCTGGGCGGTGCGGCGCTGGTCAGCCGATTTAAAGGGTTATCTGCCGATCATATCGAATACCTGGATGAGGAGGGTGTTCAGGCCATGGCGCAAAGCGGCACGGTCGCGGTACTGCTGCCCGGCGCGTTCTATTTTCTTCAGGAGCGTCAGTGTCCACCGGTTGAACAGCTCCGGGCGCAGGGCGTACCGATGGCGGTCGCCACGGATTACAACCCCGGCACCAGCCCGTTCGCGAGCATTCATCTGGCCATGAACATGGCCTGCGTACAGTTTGGCCTGACGCCTGAAGAGGCCTGGGCTGGCGTCACGCGACATGCCGCGCAAGCGCTGGGGCGTGGAACAACACACGGGCAGTTAAAGGCCGGTTTCATGGCTGATTTTATCGTCTGGGATGCAGACCATCCGGTAGAAATGGTTTACGAGCCGGGACGCAATCCGCTGTATCAACGCATTTTCCGGGGGGAGGCAGTATGAGTTGGCAGCCCGTTGCTAAGACCGTCTGGCAGGGGCGCGACGACAGCGCCGAGGCCAGCAACGCAAAACGTATTTTTCAGACCATACGCCAGCCGTCGCAATTTACCCCGGTTTCATCCGCGATTGCGCTGATAGGCTTTGCCTGTGATGAAGGAGTAAGGCGTAATCAGGGCAGGCAGGGGGCGGCGCAGGCTCCCGACGTGCTGCGTAAGGCGCTGGCGAACATGGCAACGCATTCCGGCCACGAACGGCTGGTGGACATGGGGTCGGTTTACGTTGAGGATGACCAACTGGAAGAGGGACAACAGGCACTGAGCGATGCCGTGGTCACCTGTCAGCAGGCTGGCATGCGTACGCTGGTGTTGGGCGGCGGACATGAGACCGCCTGGGCCCACGGCCGTGGTATTCTTGAGGCGTTCCCGAATGAGCGCGTGGCGGTCATCAACCTGGATGCGCATCTTGATTTGCGCAAGGCCGAACGGGCCACCTCCGGCACCCCGTTTCGTCAGCTGGCGAACTACTGTGCTGACCACGCGCGGGAATTTCAGTACGCCTGTTTTGGCATCAGCCGCGCGGCGAACACCCAGGCGCTGTTTGACGAGGCTGAACGGCTTAACGCCACGCTGGTGGACGATCTGCATTTCCACCGGGATGCGCTATCAGCCCTGGAACAGGTGCTGGCGCAGGCCGATCGTGTTTACCTCACCATTGATCTGGACGTTCTACCCGCAGCCGAGATGCCCGCCGTGTCAGCCCCCGCGGCGTTAGGCGTGCCTGCGCGGGATCTCCTGCCCGCGATCGAGCGCATTTGCCGTAGCGGAAAACTGCAGGCCGCCGATCTGGTAGAATTTAACCCTCACTACGATCGGGACGGACAGGGGGCGAAGCTTGCCGCCCGTCTGGCCTGGCAAATTGCTCACTGGTGGGCATAACAATATTTAAGGAGTCACGATGTTCTCACGCTCACCTCAGCCGCCATCCGGCTCTCCCGCGCCTTTCTACGAAAAGGTGAAGCAGACGATCAGCGAAAAAATCGCCACCGGCGTCTGGCGGCCGCATGACCGCATTCCCTCTGAAGCCGATCTGGTGGCGCAGTTTGGTTTTAGCCGGATGACCATCAACCGGGCGTTACGCGAGCTAACCGACGAAGGCCTGCTGGTGCGTCTGCAGGGGGTCGGGACGTTTGTGGCGGAGCCGAAAGGACAATCAGCGCTGTTTGAAATCCGCAGCATTGCGGACGAGATAGCGTCGCGAAACCATCAGCACCACTGCGAAGTGCTGGTGCTTGAAGAGACGCAGGCCAGCGCCGAGCAGGCTGCGGTACTGAACGTCAAGGAGGGAACCCGGATCTTCCATTCCGTAATGGTGCATTTCGAAAATGACGTGCCGGTGCAGATTGAGGATCGCTGCGTAAACGCCGAACGGATACCGGACTATCTGGACCAGGATTACACTCAAACCACGCCGCATGCCTTTCTCTCGCTTGTCGCACCGCTGACGGAAGGGGAGCACATTGTGGAAGCGGTGCGCGCGACGCCGCAGGAGTGCGAGCTGCTGCGTATCAAAGAGCACGATCCCTGCCTGCTGATCCGCCGCCGCACCTGGTCATCCGCGCAGATTGTGTCGCATGCAAGACTGCTGTTCCCCGGTAGCCGCTATCGGTTGCAGGGCCACTTTATGTCATAAGTTTTAAAAGCGTGATAGCTAACGCAATATAACAAAATTGTATCTTTTTTGTTAAATCTGACCTTGTGTGTGCTTGTCTATACAAGTATATCTAAATGCATCATCTGTCCCGTATGAGGAGCACACAATGTCGTCAGGTAAATACCGTCAGCAGGATGTCCGCGCCGCGCGCGGCACCACCCTTACCGCCAAAAGCTGGCTCACCGAAGCACCACTGCGCATGTTGATGAACAACCTTGATCCTGAGGTTGCGGAAAACCCCCACGAACTGGTGGTGTACGGCGGCATTGGCCGCGCCGCGCGCAACTGGGAATGCTATGACGCCATTGTTAAGGCCCTGACCGAACTGGAACACGACGAAACCCTGCTGGTGCAATCCGGCAAGCCAGTCGGTGTGTTTAAAACCCATAAAAACGCGCCGCGCGTTTTGATTGCCAACTCTAACCTGGTCCCACACTGGGCGACCTGGGAACACTTTAACGAACTGGATGCCAAAGGGCTGGCGATGTATGGCCAGATGACCGCGGGTAGCTGGATCTACATTGGCAGCCAGGGGATTGTGCAGGGCACCTATGAAACCTTCGTCGAAGCCGGTCGTCAGCACTACAACGGCTCGCTGAAAGGCCGCTGGGTACTGACCGCGGGTCTGGGTGGCATGGGCGGTGCACAGCCGCTGGCCGCGACGCTGGCTGGCGCCTGCTCGCTGAACATTGAGTGCCAGCAGAGCCGCATCGATTTCCGTCTGCGTACCCGCTATGTTGACGAACAGGCCGACAGCCTCGATGACGCGCTGGCGCGTATCAAAAAATACACCGCGGAAGGTAAAGCGGTATCGATAGCGTTGTGCGGCAACGCGGCAGAGATCCTGCCGGAACTCGTGGCCCGTGGCGTTCGCCCTGACCTCGTCACCGACCAGACCAGCGCCCACGATCCGCTGCACGGCTATCTGCCAAAAGGCTGGACGTGGGAAGCCTACCAGCAAAAAGCCGAAACCGATCCTGAAGGCACGGTACTGGCCGCTAAGCGTTCGATGGCAGAACACGTCTCCGCCATGCTGGCGTTCAGCGAGATGGGCATTCCGACCTTCGATTACGGCAACAACATCCGCCAGATGGCAAAAGAGATGGGCGTCAGCAACGCCTTTGATTTCCCGGGATTTGTCCCAGCCTATATTCGTCCGCTGTTCTGTCGCGGTATCGGCCCGTTCCGCTGGGTGGCCCTGTCCGGCGACCCGGAAGATATCTACAAAACCGATGCCAAAGTGAAGGAAATTGTCGCGGACGATGAACACCTGCACCACTGGCTGGATATGGCCCGCGAGCGCATTAACTTCCAGGGCTTGCCGGCGCGTATCTGCTGGGTCGGGCTGGCGTGGCGGCAAAAGCTGGGTCTGGCTTTTAACGAAATGGTGCGCAGCGGCGAAGTGTCAGCCCCGATTGTGATTGGTCGCGACCATCTGGATTCTGGCTCCGTCGCCAGCCCGAACCGTGAAACCGAAGCCATGCGCGACGGCTCAGACGCGGTCTCCGACTGGCCGCTGCTGAATGCCTTACTCAACACCGCCAGCGGCGCGACCTGGGTATCGCTGCACCACGGTGGCGGCGTGGGAATGGGCTTCTCCCAGCATTCCGGGATGGTTATCGTCTGTGACGGAACGGATGAAGCCGCCGCGCGTATCGCACGCGTGCTGCACAACGACCCGGCAACCGGCGTGATGCGTCACGCAGATGCGGGTTACGAGATTGCTATTGAATGTGCCACAGAGCAGGGACTTAACCTGCCGATGATCCCTGCCACACAAGGAAAGCATGAATGAACGCGTTAACACTCACTCCCGGCTCGCTCACGCTCAAACAGCTGCGTCATGTCTGGCGTCAGCCGGTCACCCTTTCGCTGGATGAAAGCGCCCATGCCGCCATTAACGACAGCGTGGCCTGCGTTGAAGCCATTATTGCCGAAGGGCGTACCGCCTACGGTATCAACACCGGTTTTGGTCTGCTGGCGCAGACGCGCATTGCCACGCACGATCTGGAAAATCTCCAGCGTTCGCTGGTGCTTTCCCATGCCGCAGGCGTTGGCCAGCCGCTGGACGACGAGATTGTCCGTCTGATGATGGTGCTCAAAATTAACAGTCTGGCGCGCGGCTTTTCCGGCATTCGTCTGAGCGTGATCCAGGCCCTGATAGCGCTGGTGAACGCGGAAGTCTATCCGTGGATCCCCGCCAAAGGCTCCGTTGGCGCCTCCGGCGATCTCGCCCCGCTGGCGCATATGTCGCTGCTGTTGTTGGGGGAAGGTCAGGCGCGCTGGCAGGGAGAGTGGCTCCCGGCAAAAGAGGCGCTGAAAAAGGCCGGATTAGCGCCAATCACCCTTGCGGCAAAAGAGGGGCTGGCGCTGCTTAACGGCACGCAGGCCTCCACGGCCTTTGCGCTGCGCGGTCTGTTTGAAGCCGAAGATCTGTTCGCCTCGGCCGTGGTGTGCGGTGCGCTGACCACGGAGGCGGTGCTGGGCTCGCGTCGTCCGTTTGACGCGCGTATTCATGACGTACGTGGCCAGCGCGGGCAAATTGACGCTGCCGCGATGTATCGCCATCTGCTGACGGAGACCAGTGAGATTGCTGATTCGCACCATAACTGTGACAAGGTACAGGATCCGTACTCGCTGCGCTGTCAGCCGCAGGTGATGGGCGCGTGTCTGACGCAGCTGCGCCAGGCCGCAGAAGTGTTGCTGGTGGAAGCCAACGCGGTGTCCGATAACCCGCTGGTGTTCGCCCAGGAAAACGAGGTGGTCTCCGGCGGTAACTTCCACGCCGAGCCCGTGGCGATGGCGGCGGATAACATCGCGCTGGCGATTGCCGAAGTGGGCGCCTTGTCCGAGCGGCGAATTGCGCTGATGATGGATAAGCATATGTCCCAGCTGCCACCGTTCCTGGTGCGCAACGGCGGGGTGAATTCAGGCTTTATGATTGCCCAGGTGACGGCCGCAGCGCTGGCGAGCGAAAACAAAGCGCTGTCGCATCCGCACAGCGTGGACAGCCTGCCAACCTCTGCCAACCAGGAAGACCACGTCTCAATGGCTCCGGCAGCCGGACGTCGTCTGTGGGAGATGGCCGCCAATACCCGTGGCGTGCTGGCAGTGGAATGGCTGGCGGCGTGTCAGGGGATCGATCTGCGTGAAGGGCTGAAGTCCAGCCCGCTGCTGGAGCAGGCACGTCATGCGCTGCGTGAGCACGTATCGCATTACGATGATGACCGCTTCTTTGCGCCGGATATTGATAAGGCGATGCAGCTTCTGGAAGAGGGGCGTCTGGTGGGGTTGCTGCCTTCGGTGCTGTGATTTTTTGCCCGGTGGCGCTGCGCTTACCGGGCCTACGAATCCGAAATGTAGGCCGGGTAAGGCGTAGCCGCCACCCGGCTTTTTTTTACGAATACATCGCCGTAATCGACGCGCTCTCCAGCGAATGGAAATGCACATTAAACCCTACCATCGCGCCGCTCGCCCCTTCGTCGACCTCAATCTTCTCTACATCCAGCGCGTGAACCGTGAAGATATAGCGGTGCGTTTCCCCTTTTGGCGGCGCTGCGCCACCGTAACCGGCTTTCCCAAAATCGGTGCGCGTCTGAATGGCGCCTTCCGGCAGGGCGACCAGGTCGGAGCCGGAACCCTGCGGCAGAACGCGCGTATCGGCGGGCAGGTTGGCCACAACCCAGTGCCACCAGCCGGAGCCGGTTGGCGCATCCGGGTCGTAGCAGGTGACCACAAAGCTTTTGGTGCCCGCCGGCACATCGTCCCATGCCAGGTGCGGAGAGATATTATCTCCCTGATACCCCATCCCGTTGAAGACGTGGCGTTCAGGCAGTTTTTCGCCGTCGCGCAGATCTTTACTGATGATTTTCATACGGTTTGCCCTCGTTATTCACTCGTTCAGGAAGTGTAACGCATAGGGTCAAATCGTGAAATGCGCCGGAATGTTAACGGCTTCAACCACCGCGGCGGTTAACGTGCGTAGCTGTTCAGCCGTGATGATATACGGTGGCATCAGGTAGATAAGTTTGCCGAAAGGCCGCACCCAGACCCCCCGCTCTACAAAGAAGCGCTGCAATGCCGCCATATTCACCGGATGGGTGGTCTCAATCACGCCGATGGCACCCAGCACGCGCACGTCCGCCACGAAATTCGCCCCCGAGGCGGCACTGAACTCTTCTTTCAGTTGCGCCTCAATCGCCGCAACCTGCGTTTGCCACTCGCCGTTTTGCAGGAGCGCGAGACTTTCGTTTGCCACCGCGCAGGCCAGCGGATTACCCATAAAGGTCGGGCCATGCATAAAGCAGCCCGCTTCGCCGTCGCTGATGGTGTCGGCCACCTGACGGGTAGTGAGGGTGGCGGAGAGCGTCATGGTGCCGCCGGTCAGCGCTTTCCCCAGGCACAGGATATCCGGTGTGATATCCGCATGTTCGCAGGCAAACAGCTTACCCGTGCGGCCAAATCCGGTGGCGATCTCATCGGCAATCAGCAGGATGCCCTCGCGGTCACACATTTTACGAATGCGTTTTAACCACTCGGGATGGTACATGCGCATCCCACCAGCACCCTGAACAATCGGTTCGAGGATCACGGCGGCAATCTCATGGCGGTGGGCAGCCATCAGCCGCGCAAAGCCGACCATGTCCATTTCATTCCACTCGCCGTCAAAACGGCTCTGCGGGGCCGGGGCAAACAGGTTTTCCGGCAGGTACCCCTTCCACAGGCTGTGCATGGAGTTATCCGGATCGCACACCGACATCGCGCCAAAGGTATCGCCGTGGTAGCCGTTGCGGAAGGTCAGGAATCGCTGACGGGATTCCCCCCTGGCATGCCAGTACTGCAGCGCCATTTTCATCGCCACTTCCACCGCCACCGAGCCGGAGTCGGCAAGGAACACGCACTCCAGCGCATCGGGCGTCATCGCCACCAGACGACGGCAGAGATCAACCGCCGGTTGATGGGTAATGCCGCCAAACATCACGTGCGACATCTGGTCAATCTGCGCTTTCATCGCGGCATTCAGACGCGGGTGGTTGTACCCGTGAATGGCCGCCCACCAGGATGACATACCGTCAACAAGCGGCTCGCCGCTGGCAAGGTGCAGTTCGCAGCCGTGGGCCGAGGCCACCGGGTAGACCGGAAGCGGGCGGGTCATGGAGGTGTAAGGGTGCCAGATATGCTGCTGGTCGAAGGCGAGATCGTCCTGGGTCATAATCGACTTGTAAACCATTTTGAAAAGTTTTAGGTTTACGAGTATAAACCGAACCGAAAATTAACAAAACCCTTTGGAGAAGCCCCATGGCTCACCACGCACGCTGGACGATGTCGCAAGTCACTGAATTATTCAATAAACCTTTCCTGGAGCTGATGTTCGAAGCCCAACAGGTGCATCGTCAGCACTTCGATCCGCGCCATGTTCAGGTCAGTACGCTGCTGTCGATCAAGACCGGTGCCTGCCCGGAAGATTGCAAATATTGCCCGCAGAGCGCGCGCTATAAAACCGGGCTGGAATCCGAACGTCTGATGGAAGTGGAGCAGGTGCTCGACTCCGCGCGTAAGGCGAAAAACGCGGGCTCTACCCGTTTCTGCATGGGGGCGGCATGGAAAAACCCGCACGATCGCGACATGCCGTACCTGGAGCAGATGGTGAAAGGGGTCAAAGAGATGGGGCTGGAAGCCTGTATGACCCTCGGCACGCTGAACGAAGAGCAGGCGCAGCGCCTGTCTGCTGCAGGGCTGGATTATTACAACCACAACCTCGACACCTCACCAGAGTTTTACGGCAACATCATCACCACCCGTACCTATCAGGAGCGTCTGGATACGCTGGACAAAGTGCGCGAAGCGGGCATCAAAGTATGCTCGGGCGGGATTGTGGGGCTGGGCGAGACGGTGAAAGATCGCGCCGGTCTGCTGCTGCAACTGGCGAACCTGCCGACCCCGCCGGAAAGCGTGCCAATCAACATGCTGGTGAAGGTCAAAGGCACGCCGCTGGCGGATAACGAGGATGTCGATGCGTTTGATTTTATCCGCACCATCGCGGTCGCGCGCATCATGATGCCAACCTCATACGTCCGCCTTTCTGCCGGTCGCGAACAGATGAACGAGCAGACGCAGGCGATGTGCTTTATGGCTGGCGCTAACTCCATCTTCTACGGCTGCAAGCTGCTGACCACGCCGAACCCGGAAGAGGACAAAGACGTCCAGCTGTTCCGTAAGCTGGGGCTGAACCCGCATCAGACCGAGGTGCTGGCGGGAGATAACGAGCAACAGCAGCAGCTGGAGCAGCAGATTTTCAACGCCGATACCGAACAGTTCTACAACGCGGCATCCGTATGACCTGGCAGGCTCGTATTCAATCCGCGCTGGAAGAGCGCCGGGCGCGGGACGCTTTTCGCGTTCGCAGGGTAGTGGAAAACGGTGCAGGCCGTTTTCTGACCCACGCCCGGCGGCAGTACTGTAATTTTTCCAGCAATGATTATCTCGGCCTGAGCCAGCATCCGGCGATTGTTCGCGCCTGGCAGCAGGGGGCGGAACACTACGGCGTGGGCAGCGGCGGTTCGGGGCACGTCAGCGGCTATACGACAGCGCATCAGGCGCTGGAAGAGACGCTTGCCGACTGGCTGGGCTATCCGCGCGCGCTGCTGTTCATCTCCGGCTTTGCCGCCAATCAGGCGGTGATTGCCGCGCTGATGGGCAAGGACGATCGTATCGCCGCGGACCGCTTAAGCCACGCCTCTTTGCTGGAGGCGGCGAGTCTCAGCCCGGCACAGCTGCGGCGCTTTGCCCACAACGATGCGCTTTCGCTCGCCACGCTGCTGGATAAACCCTGTGCCGGACAACAGCTGGTGGTGACGGAAGGGGTGTTTAGCATGGATGGCGACAGCGCGCCGCTTCGTGCGCTGTCTGACGTTGCGAAACAGCAAAACGCCTGGCTGCTGGTGGATGATGCCCACGGTATTGGCGTGATGGGTGAGGACGGTCGCGGTAGCGCCAGTCAGCAAGGCGTGAAGCCGGAACTGCTGATCGTCACCTTTGGCAAAGGCGTTGGCGTGAGCGGGGCCGCCGTGCTGTGCAGCGAGTCCGTCGCCGATTATCTGTTGCAGTTCGCCCGACATCTGATTTACAGCACCAGTATGCCGCCTGCGCAGGCGGTGGCGCTCTCTGCCTCGCTGGAGGTGATCCGCGGTGAAGAGGGGGCTGAACGGCGCGCGCGTCTGGCAGAACATATTCAGCGTTTCCGTCAGGGTCTGGATCGGCTTCCTTTCCAAAGCACCGATTCGCAGAGCGCCATCCAGCCCGTTATCGTGGGGGAAAACAGCCGCGCGCTCGCGCTGGCACAAACGCTGCGCGAACGGGGAATGTGGGTCACGGCCATCCGTCCGCCCACCGTGCCGCCGGGTACGGCGCGTCTGCGTTTGACGCTGACGGCGGCGCACAAAGCAGAAGATATCGATGCGCTGCTGGAGGCTCTCCATGTCGCCAGTCAATAAACAGGCCATTGCGGCGGCGTTTGGCCGGGCTGCACGCATTTATTCGCAGCATGATGAGCTTCAGCGTCAGAGCGCTCAGGGGCTGCTTGAGCTACTCGGTGCGCGTCGTTTCCGGTACGTACTGGATGCCGGATGTGGCCCCGGCGGCAACAGCCGCTACTGGCGCGACGCCGGAAGCCACGTCACCGCACTCGATCTCTCTGAGCAGATGCTGGACGAGGCGCGACAGCAACAGGCGGCTGACCGCTATCTGACTGGCGATATTGAGTCGCTTCCGCTGCCGGATGCGCAGTTCGATCTGGTGTGGAGTCACCTGGCGGTACAGTGGTGCAGTAGCCTTTCGCAGGCGTTAAACGAGCTGTATCGCGTGGCGTGTCCGGGCGGAAAGGTGGCCTTTACCACCCTGCTGGAAAGCTCGCTGCCCGAGCTGAATCAGGCATGGAAAGCGGTAGACGAACAGCCGCACGCCAACCGCTTTTTAGCGTATGAACAGGTGACGGACGCGCTGACGGGCTGGCGCTATCAAAGCCAGGTGCAGACCATCACGCTGAACTTTAGCGATGCGTTCAGCGCCATGCGCTCGCTGAAGGGCATTGGCGCTACGCATCTGCATGCCGGGCGCGAGAGAAAACCGCTCACGCGCGGGCAATTGCAGCGCCTGGAGCTGGCCTGGCCGCAGCGGCGGGGCACTTTCCCGCTCTCTTATCAACTCTTTCATGGGATTATCGAACGTGACTGAACGTTATTTTGTCACCGGAACGGATACCGAAGTGGGTAAAACGGTGGCCAGTTCCGCGCTGTTGCAGGCGGCTCGTCTGCAGGGCAAAACCACCGCCGGGTACAAGCCCGTCGCCTCCGGAAGTGAGATGACGGCACAGGGGTTACGCAATACCGACGCGCTGGCGCTGCAGCGTAATAGCACGCTGCCGCTGGACTATGCGGCGGTGAATCCTTATACCTTTGCCGAGCCGACGTCGCCGCACATTATCAGCGCCGACGAAGGCCGCCCCATCGCGTTTTCCGTGCTCTCGGACGGCCTGCGCGCACTGGAACGCCAGGCTGACTGGGTGCTGGTGGAAGGCGCAGGGGGGTGGTTTACGCCGCTGTCGGACGAACTGACGTTTGCGGACTGGGTCCAGCGCGAGCAGCTTCCGGTGATCCTCGTGGTCGGGGTGAAGCTCGGCTGTATCAACCACGCCATGTTAACGGCACAGGCCGTTCAGCAGGCTGGGCTGCGTCTGGCGGGCTGGATAGCCAACGACGTGGTCGCACCCGGTAAGCGTCATCAGGAGTATCTGGCCACGCTCAGGCGAGTGCTTCCCGCGCCGTTCCTTGGGGAGATCCCATGGCTTGCGGACGGTGCTGAGCACGCCGACACCGGACATTACCTCGACCTCAGTGCCTTGCTTCCCGCGACATCCAGTGGGCAATAAGCTCGTCATCCAGCTCGGTAACGTGGCCCTGGGCCACGTTACGCCCGCGATACAGCATACAGAAGCGATCCACTACCCGGCGGATAAACGACAGCTGCTGCTCGGCTAATAACACCGTCATCCCCAGCTCACGATTAAGCCTCGCCAGCAGATGGCCCAGCTTCTGAGCAAAGCTGTACCCTGCGCCCTGCAGCGGCTCATCCAGAATCAATACCCGCGGTCGGTTGACCAGCGCGTTAGCCAGCGCCAGCTGATACTGATCGTCCGGGGAGAGCCCGTTCGCCCGAATCTGTCGCAGCGCCCATAGCTGCGGGAACAGGTCATAAACATCGCTTTTTGCACGCGTGTCCGTTGCCCCTGTCGCCCGCATGGCGATGTGCAAGTTTTCCTCGATGGTCAGTTGCGAAAAAATCCGTCGGTCCTGTG
Organism: Enterobacter cloacae complex sp. OE43NF; assembly: GCF_023544405.1. Taxonomy (NCBI): domain Bacteria; kingdom Pseudomonadati; phylum Pseudomonadota; class Gammaproteobacteria; order Enterobacterales; family Enterobacteriaceae; genus Enterobacter; species Enterobacter cloacae complex sp. OE43NF. The sequence continues at coordinate 7,860 of NZ_JAMJFW010000027.1, read as the reverse complement.
GCACGTAGCCAATCCCCGGCAGCGCGCGTTGATCCGGTGCCTGACGCAGTAAATCACAGGGCGGGGCACCGGCTTCGTGCCAGACGATGGTTCCGCTCTGCACCGGTAACGCGCCGGTGATGCAGTTGATGAGGGTGGTTTTTCCCATGCCGGGCAGGCCAATCACCCCTGTGCATAAGCCCTGCGGTAAATCCAAATCGACATTCCATAGCGTATGTTGGTTTCCGTAAAACTGATTGACTGCACGCAGACTCAACATCTTTCTCTCCTTAAAAATGTATGTGGGTGAGGCTCGTTAATGAATCTGCAAATCTCCTGCCAGAACCGTTGAACTGATTAAAAAAGAGGCTTTTTTAGGATAATGCCGTCGCAAAACGACCGATCGATAAGCGGATTGCACTGTCTCAGTGCCAGAACTGTTAGCGGTGGTGCAGGGACTGAAATGGCTGAATTGTGAGCAAGATCTCATTGGTTGGTTATGAATAACGCAACGGTTGATTGGCAAAAATTAGCGATAAAAATTTTTTGTCACCGCCTCGTGGGAAAAACCGGGAATTTGCTGAGCGGCAGTCTGTATGGGCTGGACGCAGTTATCCACTATTCCTGTGGATAACCATGTGCATTAGAGTTAGAAAACACGCGATAAGCGAGAGAAGACGCGGGTTACGCCCAAATTGACGCGAAACGCGGCTCTGGAAAATATCCTTTAAGATTTAACTGGTTAGATAAAATCAATTGCCGTCATAAAAGTGTCACCGGTTGCCATAAAACTACCATTACCTGGCTTGACAAATGTTAAAAATGAAAATGTTCTGGGGATAACCGGGTAGGGCTGGTGTTTTATGTCGTCTCAGTCGAAATTTTGACCGGGAATACGCTAATCCTTCGGGTGCTATGCTAAATATCGTGACACGCTACTGGTTTTACATCCAGTGTTTTTTACTGGCATTCCTGGCCACAACGAGTAAAATTACTCACCTGCCGCTTTTTACATCACCAGGTTGTCGCCCATGAGTAAACCGTTCAAACTGAATTCTGCTTTCCGTCCTTCTGGCGACCAGCCTGAGGCGATCCGTCGTCTTGAAGAGGGGCTGGAAGATGGGCTGGCACACCAGACGCTGCTGGGGGTGACCGGTTCGGGTAAAACCTTCACCATCGCCAACGTCATCGCGGATCTGCAACGCCCCACCATGGTGCTGGCGCCCAACAAAACGCTGGCGGCGCAGCTGTATGGCGAGATGAAAGAGTTCTTCCCGGAGAATGCCGTCGAGTATTTCGTCTCGTATTACGATTACTACCAGCCAGAAGCCTATGTGCCGAGCTCTGACACCTTCATCGAGAAAGATGCCTCGGTGAACGAACACATTGAGCAGATGCGTCTCTCGGCGACGAAGGCGCTGCTGGAGCGTCGTGATGTGGTGGTGGTCGCGTCGGTGTCTGCCATCTACGGTCTGGGCGACCCGGATCTCTACCTCAAGATGATGCTGCACCTGACGCAGGGGATGATCATCGATCAGCGCGCGATTTTGCGCCGACTGGCGGAGCTGCAGTACACCCGTAACGACCAGGCGTTCCAGCGCGGTACGTTCCGCGTGCGCGGCGAGGTTATCGACATCTTCCCGGCGGAATCGGACGACATTGCCCTGCGCGTTGAGCTGTTTGACGAAGAGGTGGAACGCCTGTCGCTGTTCGACCCGCTCACCGGCCACGTCGAGTCCGTTATTCAGCGTTACACCATCTACCCGAAAACGCACTATGTAACGCCACGCGAGCGTATTGTGCAGGCGATGGAAGAGATCAAAGAGGAGCTGGCGGAACGCCGTAAGGTGCTGCTGGCGAACAATAAACTGCTGGAAGAGCAACGCCTGAGCCAGCGTACCCAGTTCGATCTGGAGATGATGAACGAGCTGGGCTACTGCTCCGGCATCGAAAACTACTCCCGTTTCCTCTCCGGTCGTGGGCCGGGCGAGCCGCCGCCGACGTTGTTTGACTACCTTCCGGCGGACGGGTTACTGGTGATCGACGAATCCCACGTCACGATCCCGCAGATCGGCGGGATGTATCGCGGTGACCGCGCGCGTAAAGAGACGCTGGTTGAGTACGGCTTCCGTCTGCCGTCGGCGCTGGACAACCGTCCGATGAAGTTTGAAGAGTTTGAAGCGCTGGCACCGCAAACCATTTACGTTTCGGCGACGCCGGGCAACTACGAGCTGGAGAAATCGGGCGATGAGGTGGTTGACCAGGTGGTTCGTCCGACAGGGCTGCTGGATCCGGTGATCGAAGTCCGTCCGGTTGCGACGCAGGTGGACGATCTGCTCTCCGAGATCCGCGCCCGTTCGGCAATCAACGAGCGCGTGCTGGTCACCACGTTGACCAAACGTATGGCGGAAGACCTGACCGAATATCTGGAAGAACACGGCGAGAAGGTGCGTTATCTGCACTCGGATATCGATACCGTGGAGCGTATGGAAATTATCCGCGACCTGCGTCTGGGCGAGTTTGACGTGCTGGTGGGGATCAACCTGTTGCGAGAGGGTCTGGATATGCCGGAAGTCTCGCTGGTGGCAATCCTCGACGCCGACAAAGAGGGCTTCCTGCGTTCAGAGCGCTCGCTGATCCAGACCATTGGCCGCGCCGCGCGTAACGTCAACGGTAAAGCGATTCTCTACGGCGATAAAATCACCCCGTCGATGGCGAAAGCGATTGGCGAAACGGAACGCCGTCGCGAGAAACAGCAGCGCTACAACGAAGAGCATGGCATTACGCCGCAGGGTTTGAACAAGAAGGTGGTGGATATTCTGGCGCTGGGTCAGAACATTGCGAAGACCAAAGCGAAAGGACGCGGCAAGGCGCGTTCCGTGGTGGAGGAAGATACCGTCGCGCTGACGCCGAAAGCGCTGCAGCAGAAAATCCACGAGCTGGAAGCGCAGATGATGCAGCACGCCCAGAACCTGGAGTTCGAAGAGGCAGCGCAAATTCGCGACCAGCTGCATCAGCTGCGGGATCTTTTCATCGCCGCATCTTAAAAGCAGCGTGTTTTCGCCCTCTCCCTGTGGGAGAGGGCCAGGGTGAGGGCATCAGGCCGCACAAAACGAGCCTAACCCAACTCCTGAATCGCCTTCTCCAGCGCGTCACGCAACAAGTGACGGTCATGACGGTATTTGATATCGCTGGCCTCCAGCGGCTCCTGCACCACCACGCGATCGCCAATGCCCGTTACATCCACTTTCGGCCCGACCACAACACCGTCGATGATTTTTTTACCGACGTACTGCTCCATCAGCTCCAGTTTATCCGCCAGCGACAGGCTGGCCGCTGCCGGACTCAATTCGCGGCCTAAATTACCGATGTACACCATCGGGGCGGGCGTTCTGCGCAGGGCCTGCGCCAGCTCTTTCACCAGTAAAATCGGCATCAGGCTGGTGTAAAAACTGCCCGGGCCAATCAGGATCAAATCCGCCTCGGCGATGGCCTCAACCGCTTCGCGCGTGGCGGGAACGGCCGGGTAAGTCATCAGCTCTTTCGGCGGCAGCGTAAGCTGATCAATATTCACTTCGCCGTACACTTCATGGCCTTCCACGTCGATGGCCATCAAATCGACCGGTTGTTCAGACATCGGGATCAGGAACGCATCCACTTTGAGCAGATTGCGGATGAGATTGATCGCTTCCAGCGGGCGCACGCTCAGGTGATCCAGCGCTTTAAGCATCAAATTTCCAAGGTTATGCCCGGAAAGCTCCCCGTTACCGCCAAAACGGTACTCAAACATCGCCGAGGCGACGCTCGGTTCGGTAATTAACTGATTCAGGCAATTACGCATATCGCCCCAGGCAATGCCGCCTTCTGCGCGTCGGATCCGCCCCGTCGATCCGCCGTTATCCGTTGTTGTTACTATCCCTGTCAGTCTTGAGCCAAGGGATGACAAAGAGGACATCACCCGGCCCAGACCATGGCCTCCACCCAGTGCCACCACCCGGTCAAGATCCGCAAAAGTGCGATTGCGCATACTTATTCCTTATCACGTTCGATCTGCGTAACAGTAACCTAACTACCCCTAAAAGACGATGCCTCAGCCAGGGCAAAATGACGTATATCAATGCGAATCTGCTGTTTTGGCGTATTCTGTAACGAAAATGCACGATCAGGTCGCTATATACATGTTTATATAGCGTTAAGCGGTAATGGCGAAAGGGTGATTTACGCGCTACTATCGCCATAACCACGTTTTCAAATTTGAAAACATACACTCTAGCCCTGGTGCCTGTGTCGAAAGATATGGCGCCCTGGCCGTGGCAACTATGCCACCAGGGTACAGAAAGAAATGACTGTGCCTCCCGTATCTGGAAAGGTGTACATGGCTTCACAACTTACTGATGCTTTCGCGCGTAAGTTTTACTACTTACGTCTGTCGATTACCGATGTGTGCAACTTCCGTTGCACCTACTGTCTGCCCGACGGCTACAAACCGGGCAGCGTCACCAATAACGGCTTTCTCTCCGTGGATGAAGTTCGCCGCGTTACGCGCGCGTTCTCGGCACTCGGCACGGAAAAAGTGCGTCTGACCGGCGGAGAACCTTCGCTGCGCCGTGACTTCCCCGACATTATTGCCGCCGTGCGTGAAAACGAACGCATCCGTCAGATTGCGGTGACCACCAATGGCTACCGCATGGCGCGCGATGTCGCAACCTGGCGTGATGCGGGCTTAACGGCCATTAACGTCAGCGTGGACAGCCTGGATGCCCGTCAGTTTCATGCCATTACCGGCCAGGATAAATTCCAGCAGGTGATGGACGGTATTGATGCTGCGTTTACCGCCGGGTTCGATAAGGTCAAAGTCAACACCGTGCTGATGCGTGATGTAAACCATCATCAGCTGGACACCTTCCTGGCGTGGATCAAATCCCGCCCCATTCAACTGCGGTTTATTGAACTCATGGAGACGGGCGAGGGCAGCGAGCTGTTCCGCCGCCACCATATCTCCGGCATGGTGTTGCGCGATGAGCTGCTTAAACGCGGCTGGATCCACCAGATCCGCCAGCGAAGCGACGGCCCGGCGCAGGTCTTTTGTCACCCGGATTACGAAGGGGAGATTGGGCTTATCATGCCTTACGAGAAAGATTTCTGCGCCAGCTGTAACCGCCTGCGCGTCTCCTCGGTGGGCAAACTGCATCTGTGTCTGTTCGGGGATGGCGGCGTTAACCTTCGCGATCTGCTGGAAGACGATGCGCAACAGGCCGCGCTGGAAGCGCGTATTTCTGAGGCGCTGACGCATAAAAAACAGACCCACTTCCTGCATCAGGGCAACACCGGCATTACTCAGAACCTGTCATACATTGGCGGGTAATCAGGCTTAAGAAGGAACCAGAAGATGAGTCAGGTCAGCGCGGAATTTATCCCGACACGTATTGCCATCCTTACCGTTTCCGACCGTCGTGGCGAAGAGGATGACACCTCCGGCCACTGGCTGCGCGAAGCCGCCCATGACGCCGGGCATAAGATCGTTGATAAAGCGATCGTCAAAGAGAACCGCTATGCCATACGCGCGCAGGTCTCCCAGTGGATTGCCAGCGATGAAGTGCAGGTGGTGTTGATCACCGGCGGCACCGGTTTTACCGCAGGCGACCAGGCGCCAGAGGCGCTTATCCCGCTGTTTGACCGCGAGGTAGAAGGCTTCGGCGAAGTGTTCCGCATGCTGTCGTTTGAAGAGATTGGTACCTCGACGCTGCAGTCACGTGCGGTGGCGGGCATGGCGAACAACACACTGATATTCGCCATGCCGGGCTCGACCAAAGCCTGCCGCACCGCGTGGGACAACATTATCGCCCCGCAGCTGGATGCCCGTACCCGTCCGTGTAATTTTCATCCCCATTTAAAGAAATAAGCTATGTCGCAACTGACCCACATTAACGCCGCTGGCGAAGCGCATATGGTGGACGTTTCTGCCAAGGCCGAAACGGTCCGCGAGGCGCGTGCCGAAGCGTTCGTTACCATGCTGCCAGACACCCTGGCGATGATTATCGACGGCAGCCACCATAAGGGTGATGTCTTTGCCACTGCCCGCATCGCCGGGATCCAGGCGGCGAAACGCACCTGGGACTTAATTCCGCTCTGCCACCCGCTGATGCTCAGCAAGGTGGAGGTCAATCTTCAGGCCCAGCCAGAGCACAACCGCGTGCGCATCGAATCGCTGTGTCGTTTAACCGGTAAAACGGGCGTGGAGATGGAAGCGCTGACGGCGGCGTCCGTTGCCGCGCTGACTATCTACGATATGTGCAAAGCGGTGCAGAAAGATATGGTGATTGGCCCGGTTCGTCTGCTGGCGAAAAGCGGCGGCAAATCCGGTGATTTTAAGGTGGACAGCCATGATTAAGGTGCTCTTTTTTGCCCAGGTGCGTGAACTGGTGAATACCGACAGCCTGACGCTGGAAGCGACGTTTAAAGACGTTGCCGCACTGCGTGCGCATCTGGCGGCGCAAAGCGACCGTTGGGCGCTGGCGCTGGATGAAGGGAAGCTGCTGGCCGCCGTCAACCAGACGCTGGTGGAGTTTACCCATCCGCTGGAGGCAGGTGATGAAGTGGCCTTCTTCCCACCGGTGACGGGGGGTTAAGATGGCTGATACGCGAATTCTGGTTAGCCCTGAGCGCTTTAACGTCGGTACGGAATATCACTGGCTGGCAGAGCGCGATGGAGACGGTGCTGTTGTGACCTTCACCGGTAAAGTGCGTAACCATAACCTTGGCGACAGCGTAAAAGCGCTGACGCTGGAACACTATCCGGGCATGACCGAGAAATCTCTGGCTGCGATCGTCGAAGAGGCGCGAGGCCGCTGGCCGCTCGGGCGTGTGACGGTTATCCACCGCATCGGTGAGATGTGGCCGGGCGAGGAGATCGTTTTCGTGGGGGTGACCAGCGCCCATCGCGGCAGCGCGTTTGCCGCCGGGGAGTTCATCATGGATTACCTGAAAACCAAAGCCCCGTTCTGGAAACGTGAAGCGACGCCGGAGGGGGAGCGGTGGGTTGAATCGCGCGACAGCGACAAACAGGCCGCCAGCCGTTGGTAACAGGTTTATGTGGATGTGTTAGTCTTAACGTGTGTGTCTACTTAATCAGGAGTGAATCATGGACCGATTTCCGCGTTCCGATTCGATAGTACAGCAGACCCGTAGTGGCCTGCAGACGTATATGGCTCAGGTTTATGGCTGGATGACGGTGGGCTTACTGCTTACCGCATTTATCGCGTGGTATGCGGCCAATACCCCTGAACTGATGATGTTTATCTTTTCCAGCAAAATCACCTTCTTTGGGCTGATCATTGCGCAACTGGCACTGGTGTTTGTGCTCTCCGGTCTGGTACAGAAGCTGAGTGCCGGGATGGCGACCACCCTGTTTATGCTCTATTCGGCACTGACGGGGCTGACGCTTTCCAGCATTTTCATCGTCTATACCTACTCCTCCATCGCCAGCACCTTTGTGGTCACCGGCGGGATGTTTGGTGTGATGAGCCTGTACGGTTACACCACCAAACGTGACCTCAGCGGTCTTGGCAACATGCTGTTCATGGGGCTGATCGGGATTGTGCTGGCGTCGCTGGTGAACCTGTGGCTGAAGAGCGACGCGCTGATGTGGGCGGTGACCTATATCGGGGTGGTGATTTTCGTTGGCTTAACCGCCTACGACACCCAGAAGCTGAAAAACATCGGCGAGCAGATTGACGTGCGTGACAGTTCCAACCTGCGTAAATACTCAATTCTGGGTGCCCTGACGCTGTATCTGGACTTCATCAACCTGTTCCTGATGCTGCTGCGTATTTTCGGCAACCGTCGTTAAATACAGCCCCTCACCCTAACGGTGCGGTTTTT